>VXPI01000218.1 GCA_009839585.1 Gammaproteobacteria bacterium | reverse complement strand
CTACAGAACGGCCGTCTGACTGGCGACCCAGCCAAGTGCGAAATCCTAACGGCTTGCTTGATGAATATTTCACTAATGAGGCGGCTTGGGAACTTATAGCAAGCAAACTTGAGGCAAACCATCCTGTTGAGATTATAGAACTGCAAAAGCCTATGGGAAAGAAAGGTTACGTAATGATAATCAGCTTGGAACCTGATAAACCCCCACTTTATATCAAATTACAGCTGGGCTCAGGTGTGATTTATGGGCGTAGCTTTCATTATTCAAAAGAAGGAAACCGGAAATCAAAAAAATGAATGCAAATCGAAAAGAAGAGAGTGTTGAGTCAGAACGTTCAGTGGACCCTTGCCCGATTTGTGAGCAGGCTACAGTCATAGTCGAATGGAGAAACATAGTATTTGACTATGGCACTCCAGGCAGTCTTGTGACCGAATTGTCCGTTGTTGCGCCGGTTCACCGATGCAGCAATTGCGGTTTTGAATACCTTGACGATGAAGCGGAGCGTATAAAGCATAATGCAGTTTGCCGACATCTCGGAGTGCTTACACCAGAAGAAATCATTGGCATCCGGAATGAAATGGGTATGACCAGAAGTCAATTTGCAGAACTAACGGGTATCGGATCTGCTTCGCTCAGTCGATGGGAGACGGGCCATAACATTCAGACTCACGCATATGACCGGTATTTGCGCCTGCTCAAATATTCGGCTAACAGGAGACATCTTGAAAATTTGCACCACCCCGCTAATACCCTCCCTGATTTAGAAAAAAACGCACAAAAATTTCGTGCAATCGATATCGATGAGGCGCGACAGGAAGGGATGGGTTTTCAACTGTGCAAAGCGGTTTGACATCATGTACGTGACAACGTTTTATTCTTTCAAGGGCGGTGTCGGTCGCACGATGAGCTTGGTAAATACAGCGTTCACCCTAGCCATGGAAGGGCGAAACGTCATTGTTGTCGACTTTGATCTGGAAGCTCCTGGACTTGACACATTCAACGTCCTCAAGCCCTCCAAAGAAGTTCCCGGCGTAATTGATTTTGTTATTCAGTATCTTGAGACTGGACAATCTCCAGATGCGCGTGAATTTATTGCTGGGTGTGCACAAATCGGGGACAAGGGGGGCAAGCTTTGGGTGATGCCATCTGGAAGAACCGGTGCGTATGCAACTAATCTGAACCAGATAGACTGGAAAGGATTATATGAAAATCAGGACGGTTTTTTGTTGTTTGAAGACCTCAAGGCACAGTGGCGAGAAGAGTTAAATCCAGATTATGTGTTGATTGATTCTCGCACAGGACACTCGGACACCAGCGGGATCTGCACCCGACAACTGCCGGATGCAGTAGTTATATTGTTCTTTCCAAATGAGCAGAATTTACGCGGATTGGTTGATGTGGTTGCCGACATTCGCGAAGAATCAAACAGCATGAGGAAAAAAAATATAAATATCCATTTCGTCATGTCGAACGTGCCCGATCTGGACGATGAAGACCACATTCTTGTAAATCAAATAGATGAGTTCAAGCGGCAACTCGGCTTTCAGCAGGACCCGATGATTGTACACAGATATGACAGTTTATCCTTGCTGAATCAAGTTGTCTTTGCCAGCGAAAGACCGAAGAGCCGTTTGGCAAAGGAATACAGAAATATTGTTCGTGAAATTACCGTTCGAAACTATGAAGATCGGGATGGTGCCTTAGATTATATTAATCGTTGGAGAGATAGAAAGAGGAGATCGTTGATATCCAATGATCTCAGCGAGCATGATGAAATACTCGACAAAATTCAAAATGCCCATTCTAATGATGGGGAAGTGCTATTTCGATTAGGTGATTTAAAGGGACATATGGGGGATCTGGTTTCGTCATCAGAGTTGATGGACAAGGCAATCAATGCCGGTTACAAGCAACCCGATGCATACTTAAAGAGATCGAGTATCCTGGAACAAAGCGGAGATTATGAACGCATGAAACAGGATGTTATGCAGACATTGCAATTTGTGGAGATTTCACCGCTCATGCTAAGGGAGGCACTTTATCGCATAATTCGCTCGGATGCAGCTTGTGAAAAGGAAATCGTAGAATCTCCTGCTATTCATGCTCTAAGTCCACAGAATAAGATAGATCTGACCAGCATGTTCCAAAGATCCCGCACAGGCTTGCGAATTGGCGCAAATCTCTTTGCACGGCTTCTTCAGGCCGAGGATTTGCCGGAAAACCAGCGCAATAGGATACAGTACAATCTAAGTCTTCTTTACATGGGTCTTGGCAGATGCCAGGACGGGGCCGATATCATTTTGAATACAAGCCAGAACATAAACGATATGAATATTCAAGACGCATTCAACTATGCAATGGCCAAATGGGGAATACAAGATAAGGTCGAGTCAGAAGACTTTCAGCGTGTTGTTGAATTGAGTCAATCGGAACCCGATGAGAATAAAGGTCCAAACTATTTTCAGTGCATGGCAATCGCTTATTGGGCAATCGGCAACAAGAAAACTGCCATTAGTCATATCAAGCAAGCAAGACAGTCTCTGGATGGCCATATAACTGTAACTGGCTCAGAGTTCAGTTGTTGGAGTTACAAACTGGTTAGTATTCCAAAGTTCTTAAACGATCTTGATGCCATACAAAAACTAATTGAGGGGTGTGTCTCAGACAAACCGGCTTTTATGGGTTCTGAGACTTGATAAACACCCACCACTTTTCTTTGGAAATATGTGCAAATATCGAGCAGAACTTCAGCTTAGAAGATGTCCATGCCCGCACCATTTCAACCTCAAAATTTGAGTGCTGGTGGCAGATGGTTATTTTTCTGGAATTCTTGATATGTATTGGAGCAGATGGTTCCAGATAATAAAATTGATATGTACCGAGCAACAAGCATCGAGGGTTTGGTCAAATGAGGTTGCAGTCACAATCAATAAAGGCCGGAATTTTGAAAAGAGAAAAATAGTTTTTTGCCGCATCGTCAAGATGATATGCTTTCAGGTAATTATCATACCATTCGACCAAGAGAAGTAAATTGAGGTAGATGAAGACGGTTTTGTATCCGGAATAAGCGACTTAGTGCTTGAGGAACATGTCCCGGATTTTTATGTCAGGGTATGCCAGTATTTGCGGCCTTGGGTTGCCCATGCTCCCAAGGTTGTAAAAGATAACAATAAATCAGGCGGTGAAGATGAACGCAATGATTCCACAGAGTCCGAGTCTGAAAACCTGTCCAAGGAAAGATCTGGGGATAGGAGCCAATAATGATGTGATTTCTGGAGGTGCTCATTTCCTTATTATCCAAAAATATGCGCCCCATAATTCAATCTCATAATCCTGTACGCATATCTCCCGAAGGATGTCATGAGGCTGCAGTTGCCATGCTGCTCTGCGAGCTTGACCGCATTCCGAAAATTTTTTTCATTCAACGGGCACTTCACGAAAACGACCCATGGTCCGGCCAAATCGCCTTTCCAGGCGGAAGTCGTGACCCCGAGGACCCGGATACCTTGCATACTGCTCGACGTGAGACCATGGAGGAGGTGGGAATATGTCTCGAAGACATTCCCCTTATGGGGCAGCTGGACGATCAAAAAAGTTATATTCAGATCAATTCCCGGCCAGTAGTCATCAATTGCTATGTATTTGAAGTTCCGGCAATGATCTCGTCTGAAAACAGCGAAGAGGTTCACGACAGTTTCTGGGTGCCAGTTCACCATTTGATCAATCCTGACAATAAAACGACTTATTTCATCAGCCAGTCGGACGGACACCGCCCGGCAATCAGTCTGGATGATGGAAAGGTGCTTTGGGGTTTGACCTATCGTTTCGTAAATATGTTGATTGAAAGGATCAGCCTGAATTAACAGACACCAACTGTCCGCATAGACCCGATCTTGCCCACTCGGTCGGCAGTGTTTGATATCAACAATCATTCAGCCGAAATTCTCCCGGCAATTCTCAACCTTGTTATTGCCTCTGTGTACATATATTGGCCGGAAACCCCCGCTTTTACCCGGTCAATTGCTAGTTCGGGAATCCTGATTCGCAGAAAAGCTCCCACTTGTCCGTTCCCGTGCGAGAACGGATAGCAGCTTCTCCAGCACGTCAATAATGTGCCGATATCGCCGTTTTTGGCTTATTTCCTAAAAATATGCGTGAATTTGATTGACAATCATAGAATAAGTGGTAAAAAATAGCGAAATGTGGGTTATAGTGGGTTAAATATGTTAGCTCCACTCGGATTATCAGGGTCTTATGTTTCGCGGTTCATCATCAGTAGCGCTTGATAGCAAGGGAAGATTGGCCATACCGGCTCGGTATCGCGAAGTGATTCTGTCTGCCTGTAACGGCAGTATGGTGATCACCCTGAACAATACCAAAGAGCGATGTCTTTGGCTCTATACCATCGATGAGTGGGTGAAAGTCGAGCGCAAAATCGTTGAATTACCGAGCTTCAATCCCGAACATCAAAAGTTGAAACGGTTTGTGGTTGGACATGCCAACGATGTTGACATGGACAGTAATGGAAGAATTCTTCTACCGGCCCACCTAAGGGAGTTTGCGGGCATGGACAAAACCGCATTTATCATCGGGCAAGGCAACAAGTTCGAGATCTGGAGCAAGGAGCAGTGGATCACCAAGCAGGCAGAATGGCTGGAAGAACCTCTTGATCCATCCGCAATCACCCTGGAAATGGAACAATTATCAATTTGATCAGCATGTGATGACCTACTCCCAACACATTCCGGTCATGATCGAAGAACTGCTCAACATCGTCCAGCCGGAGCAGTGCCAGACAGTCGTTGATGCAACCTATGGTCGGGGTGGGCATGCCACAGCCATTTACGGAAGACTTCCATCGGATGCCCGGATGGTTCTGATCGATCGGGATCCCGAAGCAATCGTCCATGCCCGGTCAGTCTGGCAAGTCACACAAGGAGTCGATATTGTGCATGCTCCTTTCTCGAGGCTGGGCAAAGAGTTAAAGGTACTGGGCCTGTTTGGAAAAATCGATGCCATCATTTTTGACTTTGGTGTCTCTTCACCCCAACTGGATAGTCATGATCGAGGATTCAGTTTTAACCATGATGGTCCGCTGGACATGCGTATGGACAATTCATCAGGTCCGACCGCTCTCGAGTGGATGATGGGTATACCCGAAAAAAAGCTGGCGCAAGTACTCCGGGAATATGGTGAAGAGCGGTTCTCATGGGCAATTGCGGCATCCATCAAGCAGGCCTTGTCAAATGGCGCCATTCAGACCACTCGCGATCTAGAGCAGTTGGTCGTCGCCGCCCAGCCATTCAAGGACAAACACAAGCATCCCGCAACCCGCACCTTTCAGGCGATTCGTATCGCTGTCAATGACGAACTGTCAGAGATTGAACAGGGTCTTGAGCAGGCGCTTGAGGGATTGGCACCGGGAGGGAGGCTGGCAGCAATCAGCTTTCACTCGATTGAAGACCGCATCGTCAAGCGGTTTATCCGCAATCAATCGCGCGGTGATCACTATCCTCCGGAAGTTCCTGTACCTAGCGAGATGATGCATCCGCGACTACGGCAGATTGGCAAACCACTCAAGCCGGGTACTGAGGAGATCCAGAAGAACCCAAGATCGCGAAGTGCTGTATTTCGGGCTGCCCAAAAAGTTGCATGAGGACTGAACGATGAGATCGGTAACTACCATGTGGATACTCCTTGCACTGGTGGTAGCTAGCGCACTTGTAGTGATGACCGTCCGTCATCAACATCGCATCGTGTTTGACCAGTTTTACCAGACCCGCGAACAACATGATCGCTATCAAATGGACTGGGGGCGATTGCTGTTGGAGAAGGCGACCTGGACGACTACCAGTCGGATTGACAATATCAAAAAGGATGCTACAGAGAGATTGGGAATGTCTCAGCCGGACCCCGAGGAAATCGTGTTGATTGCCCTCAAGAAATCACCGGATTGAGACCCAGAGCATGCGCCACAATCAGAATTTATTCAGGGTAGTTTCAGGCAGGATGCAATTCGTACTGGCGGTTGTATTCGGGCTGTTCATTGCACTGGTTGCTCGAATCGCCTACCTGCAAACCGCAATGCATGAGCAACTAGTGAGCGAGGGTGAAAACCGGTTCGAGAGAGTTCTCAAGTTTTCAGCACAACGTGGCAACATTCTGGACCGCAATGGCCAGATTCTGTCAACCAGTACCCCGGTTGACTCACTCGCAGCCAATCCACAGGTGTTCTGCAAGAGTCGGGACCGGTGGGAAGAACTCGCGAACAGTGTAGGCGTTGATATGCAGTTGATGAATACACGTTGTGACCAGTACAGCGAATCCCGATTTATGTATGTCCTAAAGAGAATTTCCCCGGAGCGTGCACAAAAGGCTATTGATCTAGGTGTGCCAGGGCTTGAGGTCAGGCGCGAATACCAACGGTTCTTTCCGGGTGGTCCCATTGGTGCCCAACTGATCGGCTTGACCGATACCAGGGATACTGGGCAGGAAGGGCTGGAACTCAAATACGATGACCTGTTGACCGGAGAGGAAGGTGGTCAACGCGTCCTCAAGGACAGAATCGGTCGTTATGTTGAAGCCATTGACAATCCACGTTCGGTTCGTCATGGCGCAGATATTCAAATCAGCATAGATCAGCGTATTCAGACCCTGGCCACTCGATATCTGGAAGAAGCGGTTAGAACCCACAAGGCAGCAGGGGGAGGCATTGTCCTGATCAAGGTGCCTAGCGGAGAGATTATTTCAATGGTCAATGCACCCCAGTTCAACCCCAATGACCGCACTACTGTTACGCATGGAGTACTCCGCAATCGGGTTGTCACCGATGCAATTGAACCCGGCTCACTGACCAAGCCATTCACTATCGCGATGCTCCTTGAAGAAGGCCGTGTCACGCCCGATACCGTGGTCGATACCCATCCTGGTCAAATGTACGTAGGTCGCAACCGAATCAGTGATGTTCGCAACTACGGGGAACTGGCAGTCACCGACATCATTGCAAAATCCAGCAATGTCGGGACCGTCAAACTGGCACTGGAAGAGCCTTTCGCAAAATTACACCGTACCTTGAAACGAGTTGGTTTTGGAGATCCGGCCACCGACCTGCCGGGTGAATCCTCGGGAGTTCTTCCAGTACGCAAGCGACCAATCGAACATGCAACCATGTCTTTTGGATATGGCTTTAGTGCAACAGCGTTGCAGATCGCACGAGCATATACGGTATTCGCTACAGACGGAATTTTGCTGCCGGTAACGATCAAACCGAAACCCGCAGGGTATACGGCTAGTGGAGAGCGTGTCTACAGTTCCGAAACTGCGCTTCAGATTCGTCAAATGCTGCGCAAGGTAGCCACCCGGCAGGGTACGGCTTCCAGGGCACAAATCTCGGGTTATGGCGTTGGCGGCAAAACCGGAACCACCCATAAGCTGGTTAACGGGAGCTACAAGAACAAGGATTACCTTTCCCTTTTCGCCGGGTTTGGGCCAATTTCAAACCCACAGTTCGTGGGAGTGGTAGTCATTGACGAGCCTCGTTCAAAACAATATTTCGGCGGTGCTGTCGCTGCACCGGTCTTCTCCAGACTGATGGAGGATGTGATGCGGATTTACGATGTTCGCCCGGATAAGCTTGAAACGCTGGTTACGGATGCCACCCCGTCCAGAGGAGGTGTGGGATGATCTCGTTGAAGGAGCCTGCCCATACACTGGATGCACAACAGGACATGTCCCTGGGCAAACTGCTTGATGGCTATGCCGAGGTCTCTCCAGATGAGGACCGGCCGATCCGCAGACTTGCCATCAATAGTCGGGATGTTGAATACGGGGATGTGTTTTTTGCCATGCCTGGCACCCAGGAAGACGGACGGAACTATATTGATCACGCCCTTGAGCGTCAGGCCGCAGCTGTTGTCTATGAGAAAACCGGAACCAAACCCAGAGGAAATCAAGGAAGAAAGACCCCTGTTCTGGCAATTGAAGGGTTACGGGATGTATTAGGTGCCATCGCATCACGATATTATGATCATCCGGCAAGGAAGATTCGGGTGCTCGGCGTAACTGGAACCAATGGAAAAACCACGGTTGCCTACCTGATCGCTCAGGCCCTGGATTATCTGGGCATTCCCTGTGCCTATCTCGGTACCATCGGCACCGGCAGGGTCGGCAATCTCAAGCACGCAAGTCTGACCACATCGGACAGTATCCGCTTGCACAGCATGCTCTCTGAAATTGTGCAAGCCAGAATTCCGGCGTTGAGTATGGAAGTTTCCTCACATGGTCTTGATCAGGGCCGGGTAAATGGAGTGAACTTTGAAATCGGGATTTTCACCAATTTGAGTCACGATCATCTCGACTATCACGGGACTATTGAGCGCTACGGTCAGGCCAAGCACAGGCTATTCGAGTATCCGGGCATGCTGGCCATGGTAGTCAATACAGACGATGCCTTCGGTCGGGAAATTGTTGACTACTGCCGCGCCGAAACCCGGGCTCGATGCTTTACTTACGGATTCAATCCGGATGCCGGTCTTTGTCCAACCTCATTTGGACTCGGTGCACACGGGACTGTTTTCGATCTTGATCTTGAAGGAGTGTCCACCCGGTTTGAATCAAAACTGATTGGACGGTTCAATATATTGAATCTGCTGGCTACCATTGGTGCCTTGCAGGCGTTCGGCATGTCAACAAGACAGATCGTTGCCGCTATTCGTGACATCCAGCCACCGCCCGGTCGTATGGAGTTGTTGCAAGGTGGAGACAGATGGCCAAGCGTAGTCGTGGATTATGCGCATACTCCGGATGCCCTGAAGCATGCACTTAGCTCATTAAGGGAATTATGCAAGGGCAAACTGGTTGCAGTGTTTGGCTGTGGGGGCGAGCGCGATACCGACAAGCGTCCTTTTATGGGGGCGATTGCTGAAGAGTATGCCGATCATGTGATTCTAACCAACGATAATCCGCGCCGGGAAACGCCCGAAAAGATTATTGAGGGTATCGTAAGCGGTATGCGGTCTTCGCCAGAAATATGCCTGGACCGAGGCAAGGCAATCCAGATTGCAATCGAAATGTCCACGCAAAGTGATCTGGTCCTGATTGCCGGTAAAGGTCATGAAAACTCCCAAGTGACTGGAAACACAGAGCGGGAGTTTAACGATTCAAGCTGGGTCAGGGAACAACTGCAGGAGGCAGGTACATGATGACCTTGTCTGAGGCAGCAGCTGTTGTGGGAGGTAGATTGCATGGCAATGGAGCGTCGTTCAATTCGGTCAGTATCGATTCTAGGTCCCTGTCTCCGGGAGACTTGTTCGTGGCGATTCCAGGTGCGGTACATGATGGTCATGACTTCGTCGGAAAGAGTGCTGATTCCGGTGCTGCTGGAGCCATGGTGTCAAATCTGCAATCTGTGCCTATTTCCCAAATCCGGGTTGCTGACACCACTCAGTCTCTGGGTATGCTGGCCAGGAGCTGGCGAGAGCGCTTCAGTATTCCGGTACTGGCCATTACCGGGAGTAACGGCAAAACCACAGTCACCCGGATGGTCACATCCATTCTTTCTGAAATCGGGGCATGCCTGTCACCCGAGAGAAGCTTCAATAACCAGTGGGGGGTCCCGCTGACACTCCTCGGCCTGAACGACTCACATCGATTTGCAGTGATCGAGATGGGCACCAACGGGCCGGGAGAGATTGACTATCTCTCCCGGTTGACACAACCGACCATTGCGCTGATCAACAATGTTTCAGCGGCGCATGTCGAGGGTCTGGGGGATGTCAGGCAGATATCCAGAGCCAAGTCGGAGATTTTCTCAGGCATGGGGAAACGGGGTACTGCAATCATCAATCTCGACGATCCTTTTCATGGCGAATGGCAAAGCCATTTCAAAACCTGTGTGCCGGATGGCGAAATCCTGACCTTTGGATTGGCAAGCGAAGCAATGATCCGTTCTGAAAACCCGAATCCTGACTGGCAACAATCGGAATTCGACCTGGTGATCGGGCAACAAACAATCCATATCGTGCTGCCACTGCCAGGCATCCACAATATCCATAATGCGGCTGCTTCAGCGGCCCTTGCATATGCCGCGGGTGCGGATCCGGAGTCGATTCGAAAAGGGCTTGAGAATACCAGTGGTGCACCCGGTCGCTTGCGCAGGGTCAGGGGCATCAAGGGGGCCGAGCTATTTGATGACAGCTACAATGCCAATCCGCGATCGATTATGGCCGCTATTGATGTATTGGCCAATTATCCTGGCAAAAAAATTCTGGTGCTCGGCGAAATGGCAGAACTGGGGCATGCCGGCCCTGAATATCATCGCGAGGTCGGCGCATATGCCAGGCAAAAGCACCTTGACCAGTTCTATTGCCTAGGGCAACAAGCGTCTGAATTATCCGCTTCCTATGTAGAGGGATTTGGAAAAGGCGCAGTTCACGCTTCGGATGCGGACGTGCTGATTGACGAGTTGATCCACCAGATTGATGACAATACGGCTGTACTGGTCAAAGGTTCCCGGTCATCCAGAATGGAAAGCATCGTGGCCGGTATTGTCGATCACGCAGAAGCCCGGGAGGATGCATCATGCTGACCTGGCTGTTTGAGAATATTTCCCGGGAGTACACATTCCTCAATGTGTTCCGGTATCTGACGTTTCGCAGTATCTGCGGTGTTCTAACCAGTATTTTGCTGTTTTTCGTGTTTGCGCCAACCATGATCCGCAAACTGGGTCATTTCGGAATTGGGCAAAACATCCGGGACGATGGCCCCCAGACCCATCTGCAAAAAGCAGGAACACCCACTATGGGAGGGATTCTGGTGCTTGGAGCGGTGATCATTACTACTCTGCTCTGGGCAAGCTGGGATAACCGTTTCATATGGATTCTGATCCTTACCACGATCTCGTTCGGAATCATTGGCTGGATTGATGATTATTCGAAACTGACTCGAAAAAACTCCAGGGGATTGAGTGCCCGCAATAAATTCCTGCTTCAATCGGTGGCAGGCTTGTCGGCGGCTGTGTTTCTGTACTGGAGTGCATCGACTCCGGCAGAGACAGAACTACTGTTGCCGTTTTTCAAGAATGTGGCTGTACCGCTGGGCTGGGGTTATCTGGTTCTTGCCTATCTGGTGATTGTCGGCAGTAGCAATGCAGTGAATCTCACGGATGGCCTGGATGGACTTGCCATCATGCCGGTTGTCATGGTCTCTGGCGCATTGGCAATCTTTGCCTATGCAACCGGGCATTTCAATTTTTCGGCTTATCTGGGCATTCCCTACATACCGGGGGCTGGTGAAGTAGCCATTTTCTGTTCGGCCCTGGTTGGCGCCGGTCTCGGGTTTCTCTGGTTCAATGCCTATCCCGCGCAGGTATTTCTGGGTGATGTAGGTGCCTTGAGCATGGGTGCGGCGATTGGCCTGATTGCCGTCATTGTGCGCCAGGAGATCGTCCTGTTGATCATGGGAGGCGTGTTCGTAATCGAGACGGTCTCGGTGATGATCCAGGTTATCTCCTACAAGATGACGGGTCGCAGGGTATTCAAGATGGCGCCTTTGCACCATCACTTTGAACTTAAGGGATGGCCCGAGCCGCGGGTCATTGTGCGCTTCTGGATAATCAGCCTGATCCTGATGTTGATCGGACTTGCCACACTGAAGATCCGATAGGTATGGCAACCCTCTCACAATATCAGGAACCCATGAAATCGATTCTGGTTATCGGACTTGGAATCAGCGGGTATTCGGTGATCCGTCATCTTGCCCGGCAACCAGTCAGGCTGACTGTTGCAGATACGCGCGAGATACCGCCTTATTTGAATTCGTTGAAAGAAAACTATCCCGATGTCGATCTGGTCACCGGGCGGATTCCGCTTGAGAACCTTGAGGAATTTGATGAAATTGTCGCAAGCCCCGGTATTGAATTGCCTGCATCAGTAATGGCCAGCAAGCTGGTGGGTGACATTGAGCTTTTCGCAAGGGCGGTCGAGGCGCCGGTGATCGGAATTACCGGATCAAACGGCAAGTCAACCGTGACCATGCTGGTTCACGACATGTTGCTTGCTGCTGGCCAGCGGGTTATTGCGGGGGGGAATCTTGGCACCCCGGCTCTGGACTTGCTTGAACAAGAGCGGCCTGATTTTTATGTGCTTGAGTTATCCAGCTTCCAGTTGGAAACCGTGCATTCCCTGCATCTGGTTGCAGCGGTAATTCTCAATATCAGCGAAGACCATCTGGATCGTCACAAGACCATTCGGGCTTATACGGAAGCCAAGCTGAGAATTTTCCGGAATGCAGAGCAATCTGTTGTCAATTGCGATGACGATCTCCTGCACAAGGCATCGCTTGGGACCCTCAATCCAATTGGATTTGGATTGCAACCGACGGATCAGGACTGTGAATTTGGCATCCTTGAACAGGATGGCATGCGGATTCTTGTTCATGGGAATCAGCAACTGATTCGTGAAGATCAGCTCAGCATTCAGGGTGATTCCCATATCCTGAATGTACTTTCCGGGTTGGCACTGGTTTATGCATCAGGAGTGAAGTTGGATAACTCCGTGATTCAGGCAGCAGGGAACTTCAGAGGTTTGCCACATCGTTGCCAGATGGTGGGGGAGTATCGTGGCATCCAGTGGATTAATGATTCCAAGGCAACCAATCCCGGTGCTACCAGGGCTGCGATCATGAATTTCAAGAAGCCCATCATTCTGATTGTCGGCGGGCAGGGCAAAGGTGCTGATTTCAGGAATCTGGGGATCTTGATTGAGCAGAGGGTTCGCCATGTCATCCTGATTGGTGAGGACGCGGAAGTGATAGATGCAGCACTCTCCGAGTATACCGAAAGAAGTAATGCCTTCTCCCTGGAGCAGGCCGTCGACATGGCTGTCAAGCTGGCAAATTCCGGTGATGTGGTGTTGTTTTCCCCGGCCTGTGCCAGCTACGACATGTTTGAAAGCTACATCCATCGAGGCGAGGCTTTTGCCGAAATTGTTGCCAAACGGGTCCAGTCATGAATATCGGAAAATTCTTCAGAGTGAACTTGAAAGAGACTGGTTTGGCCGATACACCATTTGGTATCGGAAACAGTCGATTGTTCATCATTGTCTCCATGCTGGTGATGTTTGGCCTGATTATGGTGTTCTCTGCAACCGCAATCAGCTCGGATCCGTCACTGACCCCGAATTACCAGAAATTCCTGCGGCATTTGGCCCATATCGGTGTCAGTGTATTCGTGATGTGGGCCGTCTCACATGTCAGTATTCACTGGATACAGCGATACTGCAAGTGGCTCATGGGAATCGGTGTTGTATTACTGGTGCTGGTTTTGATACCTGGTGTCGGGGTCGAAATCAACGGTAGCCGCAGATGGATCAATATTGGCGTAGCAACGATTCAACCTGCCGAACTGACCAAAATATTGACCATCATCTTCTTTGCGGCCTATCTCTCGCGATATCGCCATGCAGTCCATACTTTGCGAATCTGGAAGCCGTATTTTCTGGTATTGGGTCTGGTGTGCCTGTTACTGCTGCTCCAGCCGGATCTCGGTATGGTCCTGGTAATCGGGGCGACTGTCAGCATAATGCTTTTCATGGCTGGTGCCCGGCTAATGCATATTCTGTACACCGGCTCGTTGGCTATTGCTGCAGTTGCGGTATTGATTCTGGCTGTCGACTACCGCAGGGAAAGATTGTTCAACTACCTTGATCCGTTCAACGATGCTACCGGTAGCGGTTATCAACTAGTTCAATCACTGATTGCGATTGGCCGGGGAGAATGGTTTGGAGTCGGACTGGGTAACAGTATTCAGAAATTGTTCTATCTGCCTTTTGACGAGAATGACTTTCTGATCGCGATTGTCGGCGAGGAGATGGGTTCGGTTGGGATTATTGCGATCATACTTCTGTTTGTGGCCCTGATGTGGACAGCGTTCCAGCTTGCACAAAAGTGCTGGGCAGAAGAAGGGGACATGTTCTGTTCTGTTCTGGCCATTGGCATCGGATTTCAAATTTCATTTCAGTCGATCGTGCATGTCGGCGTCAATATCGGACTGTTGCCGACCACAGGCTTGACCTTGCCCTTCATCAGTTACGGCGGGAGCAGTATGTTGAGTTCAATGATCGGAATCGGTCTGTTGCTCGCAATCGAACGGCATATCCGGCATTGTGATCAGCGGGCCATGGGGGGATATTCATGACACGCATGATGATTTTGGCGGGTGGGACCGGTGGGCATGTTATGCCTGCCCTGGCTGTTGCGGAAGAGTTGGCAGGGCAACAGGTTGAACTCTCCTGGGTTGGAAGTGCCGGGGGTCTGGAGTCGCGTCTTGTTCCGTTGGCCGGCATCGCTTACGACACTGTTTCAATCCAGGGCTTGCGGGGGCGCGGCGTGATTGGCCTGTTGAAACTTCCATTCATGATGGCAAGGGCCATGTTGCAGGTCTTCAGGATTATCCGGAAAAGAAAGCCAGATGCGATCATTGGTATGGGCGGGTTTGTATCCGGCCCTGGTGGGTTGATGGGGGTAGTTATGGGATTGCCGTTACTTCTGCATGAACAAAATTCAGTCGCAGGGTGGACCAACAAGTTTCTGGCAAGAGTTGCGAAAGTGGTGATGTCCGGGTTTCCTTCTCCACAAGGTATTGATCAATCGGTATGGACCGGTAATCCGGTTCGTAGCAGTATTTCCGAAATTCCCAAGCCAGCAGAGCGCTTGTCCGGTATTTCATCCTTGAGCCGCATTCTGGTGATTGGAGGTAGTCAGGGGGCGGTCGTGTTTAATACTGATTTGCCGGAATTATTGGGCAGGTTGGGACTCGATAGCCTGCAGGTATGGCATCAGTGCGGTCAGCAGGATGCTGCCCGAATCACCGCTGAGTACGAGCGCCTGGGTATTGAGTGCCGGGTCGCCCCGTTCATCGATGACATGGCAGATGCCTATGCCTGGAGTCATATCGTCATCTGTCGGGCTGGCGCCATGACCATCGCTGAAATCTGTTGTGCCGGGGTGGCGGCAATTCTGGTACCGTATCCGTATGCCGTAGACGACCATCAAGCGGTCAATGCCGAATTCCTGGTCAGGAATCAGGCCGGTCTGGTGTTTCGGGAACAGGAGTGGCACAAGGGAGATTGGCTCACTGACCTGAAACGCCTTCTGGAAAATCCCGATGAGTTGATTGAAATCGCCAGTGCGGCACGTGCGCTAGGCAAGCCCGAGGCTTCCCGATCGGTCGCAAAAACCTGCATGGAGGTCGCATGCGCGAGTTCGTAGAGCACATCCATTTTGTGGGAATCGGCGGGGTCGGCATGAGTGGTATCGCCGAAGTGTTGCTGGATCTGGGATACCGCGTGTCAGGTTCGGATGTCTCTCGCTCAGGTACTACGCAGCGATTGGCTGAGGCCGGGGCTGAACTGCATCACCAACACCATTCCGATAATCTGGGCAATGCGGATGTCGTGGTGTATTCCGCCGCAATTGGTTACGACAACCCAGAACTGGAAGCAGCCCGTATGCGAAAAATACCGGTTGTGTCCAGAGCGGAAATGCTCGGTGAAGTGATGCGCTTCAAAAAAGGTATCGCCATTACCGGCACACATGGCAAGACCACGACTACCTCTTTGGTATCCACTCTGCTGATTAATGCCGGAACCGATCCAACCTTCATTGTCGGCGGTATTATCAATAGCACCAATACCAATAGTCGTTTGGGGGCTGGTGAGTTCCTGGTGGCCGAGGCGGATGAGAGTGATGCATCATTTTTACACCTGCAGCCACTGATTGCCGTGGTTACCAATATTGATCAGGATCATATGGAAACCTACGAGGGCAAGGTTGAAAACCTTGAACAGACCTATGTGGATTTTCTGCACAACCTCCCGTTTTACGGATTGGCGATCCTGTGTATTGATGATCCGGGTGCGCGGCGTATTCTGCATCGCCTGAATCGCTCCTTTGTGACCTATGGTTTTTCGGATGATGCGGATTTCAGGGCCAGTCAGTTTTCACAAACCGGTCGCGAGAGCACCTTTGAGGTATTTCATGGCGACCAGCCGGTCGGCGAGTTCAAGCTGGCTTTGCCCGGACGTCATAACGTGCTGAATGCGCTGGCGGTTATTGCGACCGGGTTCAATCTTGATGTATCGCTGGATGTGATTCGTTCAGCACTATCAGAATTCGAGGGCATATCGCGACGGTTTGAGGTGCTGGGGAAGATTCAGTTTTCCGGCCATACCGTCGAGTTGATCGATGACTATGCCCACCACCCGAGTGAGATTGAAGTGACCTTGCAGGCCGCCCGGGATTGCTGGCCACAGCGGCGCATTGTTGTGGTATTCCAGCCCCATCGCTATAGCCGGACCAGGGATCTGTTTGATGAGTTTGTGCAGATTTTGTCATCCGTGCCTGCTTTGGTGATTACCGAAGTCTATGCGGCCGGCGAGGAACCAATTCCGGACTTTGACGGCAGGGCGTTGTCTGATGCCATCCGAAAGGAGGAAGGAACCCCGGAATTTGCCGAAACATTCGATGACCTCAAAAATATTCTCCCGAAAATAACCCGGCAGGATGATGTCGTAATCACTATGGGTGCGGGCAACATCAGTCAGTTTACCGCCGAGCTGGTAGCCGGGCAGGCCATGAAGAACCGCAATCTGGAGAAGGCCTGTGTCTGAGTCTGTCGCTTACAGGGAATTTAGTCCCCCCGAATATCTGTCTGGGGAATTACGGCTTGACGAGCCAATGTCAAGGCATACCAGCTGGAGAACCGGTGGTGCTGCGGATTACATGTATTTTCCCCATGACAAACAGGATTTGGTGCAGCTGCTTAAGGCGTTGCCAAAAACCATGCCGGTCGTATGGATCGGACTCGGAAGTAACTTGCTGGTGCGTGATGGCGGCATCCGGGGCATGGTGATTCAGGTCTCGTCTGGACTCAAGAAAATCGTGGTTCTGGACGATTGCCGATTGTATGCCGAATCCGGTGCTTCCAGTGCCAATGTGGCAAAGGCTGCAGCTTCGAACAAGCTGAAGGGAGCCGAGTTTTTAGCAAGTGTTCCCGGATCGTTCGGAGGCGCATTGGCCATGAATGCCGGTGCGTTCGGTGATGAGACATGGCATTGTGTGGAATCGATCGAGTGCGTTGATCGAAGTGGTGAGTGCACGATTCATGAAAAGGAAGCCGTCTCGCATGGCTATCGTCAGGTAGAACTTCCTGGGGATTGCTGCATTCTTGCCGCAACACTGGTGCTTGAAATGGCACCCGATGAATATGACGGTCAGCAGATTATTCGTGATCAACGCAAGCGGCGCAATGCCTCTCAACCGGTGCAAACCGCAAATGCCGGCTCGGTATTTCGAAATCCGGAAAGGGACCATGCCGCCCGACTGATTGAAAAGTGTGGACTGAAGGGTTACGCGATCGGTAACGCAGTGGTTTCCGATGTGCATGCAAATTTTATCGTCAACCGTGATCGGAAAGCGACTTCCCGACAGATTGAAGAACTGATTCTTTATGTACAGGACATAGTCGAACAGAATGCCGGTGTTCGTCTGGTGCCGGAAGTGCGGATTATTGGAGACGGCCAATGAATGATGATCAACAGTACAGCCGTTTGTCTATCGAACCGGGAAGTCGCTCAAAACGGGTAGAGCCGATGATGGGCATTAATCCCGAAGAACCGGGTCTGTTCGCAGACCGGGTATACCGGGGTCCGGGTATTGCTCCCGTGTCGAAACCCATTCGACCCTGGGTCAAACCCGTGCTTTTTCTTGTTACCATGATCGTGCCGTTGGGACTTATTTATGCCATCGATCAACGATTAATTCAGGACAGGTTCCTGTTTACCCAGATCACCATCAGGGATGGATTCGAGAGCCGGGGTGCCGAGCGAATCCGCGAATCCGCTTTGTCCGAGCTCGATGGCAACTTCTTCTCTGCCAATCTTGGGAAGCTGAAGGATCAGGTCACGAAAATGCCCTGGATATCCTCCGTTTCGGTGCATCGCCAATGGCCTTCAACGCTGGTTATCGCAGTCGACCCGATCAATCCGGTGGTGCGCTGGAATGATCGGAAATGGATTAATTACACCGGAGAGGTGCTCGATATTCCACCGTTTATCGAAGCGCATGAAATAGCGCATCTGCCTGCCCTTTCCGGAGCTCCGGGAGAGGAATCGAAGTTATTCGAGTCCTATCTTGACTGGTCGGAGAGGTTCGCTGCATGGGGCCTGACCCTCATTTCACTGACCGCCGACGATGTGCACGTATGGCATCTTGAGTTGTCTCCCAGCGTTTTGTCCAGAGCCAGAACACAATCCGGAAGCGTGCCTGAATCCTCCGAGGGAATCAAACCCCCGACCACCCGCATGGTGGTCAATGCGCAAAATGCAGTAGAACGCATTTCAAGGTTCGTGGCCAGTCTTGATCGAGGGTTGATCGACCAGTTTGAACAGATCGAGTCAATTGACCTTCGTTATACCAACGGCTTTGCAGTTCGATGGAAAGACGAAGAGGGAAATACTCTGGCAATGCGGGAGTCTGGGTAACCGGGCAATGCACAGGAATTGTTGATCGACCATGCCGAAAAAACTACCAGACCCTGTACTTGTCGGCCTTGATATCGGCACCACGAAGGTGCTTGCGATCGTGGCCGAGTTCAATGCGCTTGGTGAGATGAAGATCATTGGCCTGGGACAGCACCGTGCCAAGGGCATGAAAAAGGGTGTAATTTCTGATATTGAATCGACAGTCCAATCGATACAGAGGGCGGTCGAAGAGGCCAGTCTGATGGCGAATTATGATATCAGTTCTGTCTATGTCGGGATTGCCGGTGCTCATATTCACAGCATTAACTCACTCGGGGTAGCGCCAATCAAGAATGGCGAGGTAGACGAGTTCGATGTCCGCCGTGTCCTTGAAGCGGCTCGAGCGATGTCGGTACCAAGCGACCACAGTATTTTGCATGTTCTGCCACAGGATTTCACGATTGATGGTCAACAGGGTATCCAGGATCCAATAGGCATGTCCGGGGTCAGGATGGAGGTTGGCGTACACGTGATTACCGGAGCTACAAGTGCGGCCCAGAACATCATGAAGTGTATCCGCCGTTGCGGTCTTGAAGCAAATGCGCTGGTGCTCGAGCAAATTGCATCCTCCGAAACGGTGTTGAGTCATGACGAGAAGGACCTTGGCGTGTGCATGGTTGATATTGGCGGGGGAACCACCGACATCGCGGTTTATCACGATGGCTTTATCAAGCATACCGCGGTTATTCCTGTCGCCGGTGATCATGTTACCAATGACATAGCGATGGCATTCAATACGCCCAAGACCGTCGCAGAAGAAATCAAGAAACGTTTCGGAAATGCCTTGATTCAGCTGGTTGACAAGGATCAGGAAATCGAAATTGCCAGTATTGGCGGGCGTCCGCCGAGAAAGCTGAAGCGCTGGGCATTGGCTGAAGTCATTGAGCCAAGGATTGATGAGCTGTTGATGATGATTCAGGCCGAACTGGACCGTAGCGGATTTCTCAACCTGATCGGTTCTGGAATCATACTTACCGGCGGTACATCAGGTATGGATGGAATCGTTGAATTGGCTGAGGAGATTTTTCACCTGCCGGTTCGCCGGGGCATGCCGGACTATCAGGGCAATCTGGAGCAGTCGATCAGAAATCCGATCTTTTCAACAGGCATAGGGCTAATCAAGTACGGTTATGCCCGGCAAAACCGAAAGAGTCTGGTTCTCGAAGAATATTCAACCGAAGAAAAAATAGGCAAATCCATCACAGGGTGGGTAAAGAGCATTTTTGCATAAACAAAAAACGAAAAACGATCCTTTATTACAACCAACAAATTTTTATACGGAGAAATACTTATGTTTGAACTTGAAAATCAACGCGCGGTGATCAAGGTTGTCGGTGTTGGGGGCGGTGGCAGCAATGCTGTCGAGTATATGCTGTCGGCCAATCTGACCGATGTTGACTTTATCATTGCCAATACCGATGCACAGGCTTTAAGCACTGCGTCATCAGGGCTAATCACCAAACTCCAGTTGGGTGAGACTATCACCCGTGGTCTGGGGGCCGGTGCAAATCCTGAAGTCGGACGACAGGCGGCGCTGGAAATGCGCGACAATATCACAAGTATGCTCCAAGGCGCTGACATGGTATTCATAGCAGCAGGCATGGGTGGCGGTACCGGTACCGGAGCAGCACCGGTTGTTGCTGAAGTCGCACGCGAATTGAAAATACTCTCGGTTGCGGTAGTCACACGACCCTTTGATTATGAGGGGGAGAGGCGAAAAGCGATTGCAGAGGAAGGTATTGCTGAACTTCAGAAACATGTCGATTCCCTGATCATCATTCCCAACGACAAAATTCCGGAAGTTGCGGGTGGTGATGAGAGTTTCCAGACCGCCTTTAGCATGGCCGATCAGGTTTTACTGGATGCAGTAAAAGGCATTTCCGATGTGATTACCAAGCCTGGCAAGATCAACCTTGACTTCGCCGATGTAAAAAACGTCATGGGTTCCATGGGCATGGCCGTTATGGGGTCAGCTACGGCAACTGGTGAAAATCGGGCTAAAGAGGCTGTCCAGATGGCCATTTCCAGCCCATTTCTGGAAGATGACGAAATCGAGGGTGCAAAAGGTATTCTGGTCAATATCACCGGTGGATCGAATATGAGCATCAACGAATTCGGGGATATCTGCAAAATCATCCGCGAGTATGATCACCGGGACTGTAACATGATCATCGGCATGTCGATTGATAACGAGATGGAAGATGCGATCAGTGTTACAGTAGTAGCTACTGGCCTTACTTTCAGTGGACCCCGAGGACTCGGGCTTGTTCAACCGTCAAACGAAAATGATGAAGAGCAAAGAGAGATTGAGGATTCTCCGCCGCTTCGCCAGGCTCAGCAAATGCGCATGGTCGGCAGCCAAGCATACGACTTGTCGGAGAACTATGATCTGCCTCACTGGTTACGCAGACAGGCCGATTAAAGGGAAGAATCAGTTTGGGGTTAAGCCGTTCTGGTTCGGGCGACGATTGAGTCTTGCTTATGGTTTCTATTTCTCCGTGCACTAAAAAGAACCACCCATAAGTATTGATCAAGGCCAGGATGGTGTGCTGAATGCCGATCCATCCCTAATCTCAAAACAAAAATGTTGAAAAAGAGAAAAAAAGGACAGAAAACCTTGCCAAGTCAGGGTATTGCCGGCAAATGCCATTTTTTGAGGCGTTCACCCGATGGGTGAACAGGCTACCACCCCTGAAACGACAAGGCTCATGAAGATTCCATCCCATGTCACCGCACAAGGCAGCCAACCATTCACCTCCCGGGCGGGCCTGATGGTTCCGGCAACGCTCCTCGATCGGCTAGGACTCGCAGGGATGGTCGACGGGATGATGCCCGAACCGGCACTGTCTTCGACACCTTCATGCCGGCATTCCATGAGGGGGCGCAGTGCATAGAGGACATGCGCCACCTGCACCGGTAGCGATCGCTCACCAAACGGATGGGTATCGGGTCACTGCCCTGTGCCGCCACGGCGTTCCGGCAGGGCATCCGGCACCGCCGCCCCGAATCCAGCTTGCCGGGCAATTCCGGAGCACTCTGGCCTCCCGCACTGCTGAAATCCCAGCCTGCAACGGGCCAGGAATGTCTCTAATTTCATATTGGGGATCCATTCATCCATTTGACAGATGGGCTGATATACTCAAAAACTCCGTGTGAGTACTCGATTTGTCGGGAAAATATCTCGGCGTGTCCGACGTGTCTCTCCCGGATCCTGCCTCTTTCGATTGGACCATTGCTTATTAATTTTTATCTATGAGTAAAAATATTGTAATAAAAGCGGGGCTTGACTGATATGTATAATTGTTTTATCGGACAATACGTTAATTTTTGCAAGTCTGTAATTATGGATTATCTATGATTAAGCAAAGGACATTGAAGAATCGCATTCGTG
>VXPI01000182.1 GCA_009839585.1 Gammaproteobacteria bacterium | reverse complement strand
CTGCGATGTAGGTTTCTGCTGCAACCGGTTGGGAAAAATAGAGGCTATCGAGACCACTGCTGCCGATCAGGGACGAAATGATTCCAATGAAGATAACCAGGGTTCCGCTGTAGGAACGATTAGCCGATAAACGCTTCCAGTACGAAAAAAAGATAATGAACCCGCAAAGAAACAGAAGCAGATAGGCAGAACGCCCTACCACGGAAAACATGCCCTCGGCGACCCAGGAGCCGACCGTACCGCCCAGGTTGGCGCTGTAACCGGTTGACGATAACGCGAGATCTTGCGGAGTATAGCTGAGCAGTGCAATCAACAGATACCCGGCCAGAAAAATCAGGACAATTAACTTCAGCTCCTTGAGCAATAGAAGCAGCCTGTCTGAAATCGCCAGTTTGCGATTCGGGTCCTGTAGTTTTCGGTTTTTGGTTCTTGCCTTGGCCACTGATGGGATTATTGCTTGTTTGCTGTGCTGGATTTTACCAGAAACGACAGAGCCCCCTTGCATGGCAATTCTCAAGCACGCACAAACGGGTATTGTATCCAGTCATGACAATAGCGAGGGCAGAACCTCGACATATATGTTCTGCAGCTTCAGTTGTACAGCCAGCGGAATAAGTGCCTGGTTAATACAGGGACCACCCACGCATTTGCCTGTTTCCGGTTCAAAGACTGCGCCATGTGTTGCACAAATAAGATGTTCACCGGATTCATCAAACAACTCCCCAGGAACCCAGTCCAGTCTGGACCCATTGTGTGGACAACGATTCACATAGGCATAAACCTGATCGCCCCGTTTGATCACGAAACCGCCCAGGAACCTTGACTGATCGATATCGAACGTGATTGCAGCGCCACTTTCGTCGAGTCGGTCAACCGTGCCAACATGGATCCACTGGCCTGATTTCGATGGACTGCTCATGCTTCAGCACAGGACCTCGACAATATCGGAAAAACTGTTTGCCAGTTCCAGAATGCTTAAGCCTTCCAATTGTTTCCTCGAATGAGACCCGTAAGTTACTCCCCACCCATCCATGCCTGCACTGGCAGCCATTTCAAGATCGAATGTCGTATCACCGATCATCACGGCTTCGTGACTGGCTATACCAGTGTAGGCAAGGGTTTTCTGCAACATTTCAGGATGGGGCTTGGGTTGACTCTGATCACCGCATTGAGTATACACAAAGCACCCTGCCAGTCCGGTTTCCTGCAAGACTTTCTGCAATCCGTTTTCTGACTTGCCTGTAGCGATACTCAGCAGATATCCGGCTTGACCCAACCGGCCCAGCCCTTTCCTGACCCCATCGAAAAGCACCATCGGCGTTTTATCCCTGACTCTCCAGTACTCGCCATAGATGTTCACCAACCGCGTGCTCAATTCCGGTGGATTTTGCGGATACAGTATGGAAAAACTCTCGAATATACTCAGTCCGATCAGCTGGGCTACCTGATCCGGATCAGGCGGTGCAATATGATATTCACGTGCAGCCCCAATAAAACAATTGACAATCTTGTCTCTGGAATCCATCAACGTTCCATCCCAGTCAAACACCAGCAGACGGTAAGGCACCACTCGTTCAATGCCCTTTTGGTGGCTGCAGTAAATCCAGAATATTCTGCAACTCTTTCGGTAATGGTACGTTCACCGTGATCGGTTTGTCATCAAGATCAAAAAAACGGATTCGGTGTGCATGTAGAAACAATCGATTGAGTCCCCGGCTCTTCATGACTCGATTGAACAGCGAGTCTCCGTATCTTTTATCACCAGCAATCGGAAACCCCGATTCAGAGCAATGGACTCGAGCCTGATGCATGCGCCCGGTAACCAGGTCGATCATGAGTAACGAGGTGCTGTCGAAACGCTTCTCCACATGCAGGACTGATTGCGCAGCTCGGCCCGACAGGTCCGGCTTAACCCTGTGGTCCGTCGCCCTGGTTTTTCCCAAAGCAAGACGGATATCCATCTGATCACTTTTTGGACTGCCCCGAACCAATGCCAGATACTGTTTTTGGATTCCTGAGGTGGAAACAATATCCGTGTGCACCTTCAGCAGCATTTGTCTTGATTTTGACAGCAACAGGCATCCTGAAGTCTCAAGATCAAGTCTGTGTATCAATTGCAGTTGTGAATTCTGGCCTGTTCTGGACTGCATGATATCAATCAATCCATAAGCATGCCGGGTACCCGCATGTACGGGTAACCCGGAAGGCTTGTCGACAACAAGAATATCGTCATCTTCATAAACAACCGGGATCGTCCAGGACTTGCCTGCTTCCCGGCTCGGTTCCCTATCTGGATTCCGTACTTTGAGCGGAGGGATACGGATTTTTTCGCCGAAGTAAACCCTGCTTTCTGCCTTGGTCCGATGGCCATTCACCCGAACTTCGCCACTTCGAATCGCTCTGTATATCCGTGATTTGGGAACCCCCTTAAGTGTCTTGATCAGAAAATTGTCAATACGCTGCCCGTCACCCGTTTCGTTGACTTCCCTGACTTGAACACCCA
>VXPI01000198.1 GCA_009839585.1 Gammaproteobacteria bacterium | reverse complement strand
GTGCTCCGGGCATGACGCGTGGTGCCTTGACTGGCGTACATGGAGTAGCAGGCAGGCGGGAGCAATACAGCCCCCTATCCGGTCGTCTGAATTCTGCGAACCTCTCCCATCGCCAGGGTATAACGGTTTCCGTCGGGAAATACCTCTTTTGCTCCATGACAGTCCAGGGAAAAGTGACCAGGGTTCCTGGTTAACGGGAGCGTTGGGCCTTTGCCTATGCATCGAAAACCACTCCTCTCAAGGCTATGCTTCCAGAAAAAACCCTGTTTCGTCGAAAATAATTTGGCAAGCCGTGACGTTCCTTTGCCTGATAGAACAATTCACAAGGGAAAATTGACCTAACAGTATAGCAAGATACTGATAACATTAAATATAATGTTATTCATGGGGCGTAAATACATGAATAAATTTCATCTTAATATGAAAATATATCGTTTGTCTTAACCCTATCCGAACCTATATATTTCCCTGTAAGAAAGCGATTATGCAAAAAGTTAAAGAAACACAACTGACAAGTACATATGGTGAATGACATGAATATTTTTGATGATGTAACAACTCGTTTTGGAGTAGCTGTTATCGGCGCAATAACCGTCCTTACGGCAGTGCTTGGATTGATGTCGTTTACATGAATTTCGGTCCTTCAGCTAACGAATATTTTTGAGGTGAGTGATATGAATATTTTTGATGATGTAACAACCCGTGTAGGTATCGTTGCAATTAGTGCAATCACGATCGTTACAGCATTGGTAGCCATTGTATCGATTTTATAGTATGTGCAAATCCGTCTGGTTTGCGAACGATGTCAATGAAAAGATGATTTATACAGGTGAAGAAATGAACACTTTACGAAACTGGTATTTGCAACGCAAGACAATCCGGGAACTGAAAGCACTTCCGGATTACATTTTGGAAGATATCGGCATTAACCGGTATCAGATCGAAAAACATGTCAAAAAACATTTTGTGCCGATGAGCAAGACGAAACGTCGCTCTATCAATATACGGCCATTACTAATTAAACCGCTTCGAGTTCGAGAGGCGGTCTAACCGAAAACATCTATCCTCCTATTGGTGTTTCTTGTGGGCGCTTGTTACAAGCGCCCTTTTTTTCGGTCCGGGTTCTCCGGATTGTTATAATCTCCGTCACTCCCAACTGTTTGTTGACTGCCCTTGCTCTGGATCAAGTCCTTTCACATTATTGCCATGGTAACCTGGTTTGCCGGGTTGTTCTATCTGCCGAGACTGTATGTCTATCATGCACAGTCAACGGATTCGGCAAGCATCGAGCGATTCAAGATCATGGAAAGAAGACTGTTCTATGGCATCATGACGCCCGGTGCGGTTCTGACTCTGGTTTTGGGAGCCTGGTTATGGCTGGGATATGGATTCTCGGGCGGCTGGCTATATGCCAAACTTGCGATAACAGTTTTGGTGGTCATCCATCACATATGGTGCTATCGGGCGCTGGTGAAATTTCGGGACGACGCCAACCGGCGAAGCCATGTATTCTATCGCTGGATGAATGAAGTGCCAGTCCTGTATCTGGTGATGATAGTGATTCTTGTAGTGGTCAAGCCCTTCTGACTGCACAATCGGGTTTCAGGCCCTTTGGTGTGTTTTACCGTGTTACTGCTACTCGGCTCGGGGGGTCCTCTTCAGTAAGGCACTGACGGCATGCCGGGGATCAGCACCCTCGCACAGGATTTGATGGACTTGCTCGGTAATCGGTATCTCGATCTGCTTCTGTGATGCAACCCTATAGAGTATCGCGCTCGTATTGATACCCTCTATTTGCTGATTGATTTCCTGCTGGACTTTCTGGATGGTCTTTCCTTTCCCGATGCCAAGGCCAAAACGACGGTTTCGGGATTGATCATCGGTGCAAGTCAAAATCAGGTCTCCGAGACCGGACAGTCCCATAAGGGTCTCGGAACGGCCACCCAAGGCAGTTCCAATACGCGATACTTCAGTTAGCCCCCGAGTAATCAGGGCGGCCCGGGCATTCGCACCAAAGCCAAGCCCATCGCTGATTCCCGCAGCGATTGCTACAACATTCTTGATTGCACCGCCGAGTTGGACGCCAACCGGATCATCGCTGTAATAGACTCGGGTGTAATTCACCCGAAACCACCGCGCCAGTTCCCTGGCATCATCCAGAGACGGACAGGCCATGGTCAGTGCCGTCGGCATCCGGTTTGCGAGTTCATTGGCAAAACTGGGTCCGGAAATCACCCCGTATCGAATATCGCCAAACACCGTTTCACAAATTTCGCTCAGTAGCTTGCCGCTGGCTGTGTCAAAACCCTTGGTTCCCCAGATAATCGTGCTCTCCTTTGGGTCTCTTCCTGATCTTTCGAGAGTCTGGCACAGGTCTTCGAGCGATTGACGAAACGAGTGACTCGGTACGGCAAGGACGAACAGCGATGATTCATTAAGTACATCGGATAACGTTGCCGTGACCCGTAAATGATCCGGCAACTGGACCTGGGGAAGGTATACGGG
>VXPI01000115.1 GCA_009839585.1 Gammaproteobacteria bacterium | reverse complement strand
GTCAACAGTATAATCAGTTGTCCATAAACCACTCTGGTGCTCACATGAGTTCCCGGTACTGCAATAGCATGACGGGCGAAATTCCGATCATGAATTCGTGATAAACCATAGAGAATTGAAACCGGAATAAAAATGATGAAACCGATTGTCATTGTGGGTGCAGGCCAGGCCGCAGCCTCCTTCGCCTCGCGCTACATTATGCATGCTGACCGATTGCCGGTATTGCTGATTGGCGAGGAACGCACACCTCCCTATCAACGTCCACCACTTTCCAAGAAATACCTGAGCGGTGAATTTCAACGTGAACGATTGTGGATTCGTCAATCTCACTGGTACGGCGACAATGGCATCCACACTCGATTCGGAACCCGGATAACAGAACTTGTGCCAGAAAAAAAACAAGTCATTGCTGATTCCGGTGAGTCAATCGAATATGAAAAACTGATTCTGTGTACGGGCAGTCATGCCAGACGCTTGCCGGATGCGGTAGGCGGGTCGCTGGAAGGCGTGTTGACACTTCGCGGCATCAATGATGCCGACAAACTCTCTGCCTATCTGGATGGCAAGCATCATCTTGCGATTGTCGGAGGCGGCTATATAGGACTCGAAATTGCTGCCACTGCCAGAACACTGGGACATACCGTAACGGTCATTGAAATGGCCGAGCGGATATTGCAGAGAGTTGCATCAGCGGAAACCTCGGAATATTTTCGTGCCCTGCACAAGGACCGTGGAGTAAATATTCTCGAATCAACCAGCCTTGCCCGAATCCATGGAGATAACGGAGCAGTTCAAGGCGTTGAACTGGACCGGGGTGAGTACATTGAGGCCGATGCCGTATTGGTCGGGATCGGTGCAACACCCAATATCGAACTTGCAGAAACCGCTGGTATCGAATGTGAAAATGGAATTGCGGTTGATGAGGCCTGCCAAACCTCAATTCCTGATATCTATGCTGCAGGAGACTGTACGAGTTTTGTTAGGCATGGTCAGCGAATCCGCCTCGAATCGGTCCAGAACGCATCAGACCAGGGCGACTTGATCGCCCGGGTTCTATCAGGAAAAGACGATCAATATACATCCACCCCCTGGTTCTGGTCTGAACAATACGATTGCACGTTACAAATTGCAGGACTCGGTCAAGGTTATACGCAAACCACCATCCGGAAGAATAGTACTACCGGAGGCCAGTCCGTGTGGTATTACCAGAACGATGAATTGATCGCTGTCGATGCCATGAATGACACCAAATCCTATGCGTTCGGCAGACGGATGATTGAGATGGGCATCAATCCACCCATGGATCAAATTAGCGACGAAACCACCGATCTGAAAATCCTGCTCCAGGAAAGTCAGAATAAGCCACGGTAATGGATTCGGATGAGCCAGGCCTGATCAGGGCTTGAATCAACCCGGGTATTCTTGATTTCCGGTTTGAATCAGCTTGTAGCTTTACTGACAAAAAGAAGGAAAGGGTGGAACCGCTGATCGGTGCTTACTCTAATCTGAACTTCCAGCCGAAATGGCAAGAAAAATCAACATGTTGTTCCTAGGGCAGGCCAGTGGGCGGTAAAGGGCGCAGGCAATCAAAGAGTGACATCAACCCATCGAACGCAACGTCAAGCAATCAAGACAGCTCAGCGCATTGCGCGGTCTCAAGGCACGGAAATGCTTGTACATGGCAGAAATGGGCGGATCCGAGAGCGTAGCACCTACGGTCGTGACCCATATCCCCCCAAGGGGTAGAGGATGAAAGGAGTGGTGATGCCTAGAATCGATGCGTGGCTCAATAGCCACAAATCCAGGAGAAAAGTATCGAGGGGCATGTTTGCGACAACTGCATTTGACAATGCTTAGTTGTGTCATTGCCATGGTCATAGTACACTCTATAAACTCGGTCCTTGGTCAATATTATGCTTGGAGGACATTCGATCAGTGTGAAGCGCCATCATTTGACACATAAGTATGGATAGCAAAATACGCTCACATTGCATCATAACCTCCCCATCATATGCCTTACTACCATCTCAAGCGACTTATAAACCGGCACAGGCCTGAAATAGCTGGAGTCATTGACCTTAAGTTGCGCTTTATACTTTTGACCCGGCTACCGTAGCAAGTCTGTGGTCGAAAGTCTTGATTCGGGTTACATTCCTACGCTGACAACTGGCAAGGTGACACAGGTCTCTTGCCGAAAGGGCTGGATACTGATCATGAAGCTGGCAGGCTAGGTATACATCTGCACTCTCCAGATCCCCGATTTGAATTTGTACTTTTGCAATAAGCAACATCGCCGCAACCAGGGTTTCCTTTCGACCTACAGACAGATAGCAATAAGCCAATTCCTGCAATACTTCAGATGATGTAGTCAGTTGCTCCCGGTTCAGGTTGGCGGCAAGGAAGAATTCTCTAGCCAAAGGTTTTAGCGGATGTTCCCGACCGACTGCGTACATAAAAACATTCGTATCGACAAAAATCATGTGCTTGTTCCGCCCTGCTTCAAGAC
>VXPI01000317.1 GCA_009839585.1 Gammaproteobacteria bacterium | reverse complement strand
AACAGTATCTAAAGACCGCGTGAATTATTCGACTTGATGAATCTATTAAGTATCATATCTACCTCATTAAAATGTGATGTACGATACCTACTATCATAATCTCATCGGCAACCCTAACATCGGGATTTTTCATCATGCGGCACTATGATACTGCCTTGTTGCGAGACATCGACCACAAGCATTACTACCACCCTTTTACCAACCATCCAGAAATGTGGTCAAAGGGTACACGAATTATCACTGGGGCAGACAATATAT
Organism: Gammaproteobacteria bacterium; assembly: GCA_009839585.1. GTDB lineage: Bacteria > Pseudomonadota > Gammaproteobacteria > Arenicellales > Poriferihabitantaceae > Poriferihabitans. The sequence continues at coordinate 2,250 of VXPI01000317.1, read as the reverse complement.
ATATCTATGACAGCGATGGCAATCGCTATCTGGATGCCATGAGCGGATTGTGGTGTGTCAATATCGGATACGGGAGGCATGAACTTGCAGAAACTGCCAGACTGCAAATGGAACAGCTCCCCTATTACAACAGTTTCTTCCAGACCGCCCAGCTGCCGGCGGTCGAATTGTCCGAGATGCTGGCCTCCCTGACTCCGGAAGGTCTCAACCGAACATTTTTCGGATGCTCAGGATCCGATGCGAACGACACCATCGTGCGCCTGGCCAGACACTTCTGGGCCTGTCAGGGCCATCCGGACAAGAATATCATCGTCAGCCGCAAAAACGCCTATCACGGCTCGACAATTGCAGGTACCAGCCTTGGCGGCATGGCCTCCATGCATGCACAGGGTGGGTTGCCAATCCCCAACATCATGCACATCAATCAGCCCTACTACTACCGTGAGGGCGAAGGGATGACCCTTGAGGAATTTGGACTTGAACGAGCCAGAGAACTTGAAACGCTGATTATCGAGGCTGGGCCAGACCGGGTTGCTGCCTTTATCGGGGAGCCCATTCAGGGTGCCGGCGGTGTCATCATTCCGCCCCAGAGCTACTGGCCCGAAATCAATAGAATCTGCAAAAAATACGATGTGCTTCTGTGTGCTGATGAAGTGATATGCGGATTCGGCCGAACCGGCAACTGGTTTGGTTCCCAAACCCTCGGCATTGAAGCCGACATCCTGACTCTGGCTAAAGGCCTGTCTTCCGGCTACCAGCCAATCAGCGCAGTAGTCTTTTCCGAACAGATCGGTGAAGTGCTTGACGATAAAGGAGGAGAATTTACACACGGCTACACCTACTCCGGGCACCCGGTTGCCTGCGCAGTCGCCCTGAAGAACCTCCAGATCATGCGCGATGAACGGGTTATCGAAAATGCCCGGGAAAACACCCTCGATTACCTGCAGTCCAAAATAGCCCTGCTTGGCGGCCACCCTCTGATCGGTGAAGCAAGAGGTTGCGGATTCCTGGGTGCGCTTGAACTGGTCAGGGATACCGGGTCCAAAGAGAAATTTGACGATAAAGCCACTGCAGGCAAAACATGTCGCGACATCGCCCTGAATAACGGCCTCATCATGCGGGCTATTGGCGATACCATGGTCATGTGCCCTCCTCTGGTCATTACCTGTGAGCAAATAGATGAAATGTACGGGCTGGTTCTGAAGACATTAAACCAAACCCAGGATTCCCTGAATCAATAATCCACATGAACCATGGAGGCGTTCTGACTCTCCTGTTATCCTGAACCCTGAACACGTCCACCAATCTGATGACACAATCAGGCCGGCCTGGAAAACTGGATTTGTCCAGATCCGAGACTTTCGCCAACGGCGACCTACAGCAAACCAATGGAATCCGGAAAATCTTTTACGATGGCTACTGGATTCGCTACTATAAACCCCCGGATGAGTCATTCAGCGCCAAGAAACAATTACTCGATGCCCTGACCCGCCGGGCCTTTCATCATACCGAGCCTGGGATCAACACGCCTGGCGATCGTCTTGACGGCGTACGCAAGGCCTATGATGAGGAAACCAATCCACAGCGCAAGCGAGTCAATGCAGCAATGCTGGCCGGATCACTGTTTAATCGGGCAACCGACATCTTTACCGCAATCGTCGACCTTGAAGAACGCGGCATCGTGGTCACCGAAAACGATGATCTGATGAAACAATGCGAAAGTTGCCTGACCGAAGCCCTGTCATTATGCGGCAATGTCAAACATTACAGCGGCGAGGAGGGCGTCGATGAACTGTGGGGGGAGCCTGTCAAGGTTTTTACCATGTCAATTGCCGATTATTATCTCAGTCGATACCGGAAAATCGCCCAAGCCATGAAGGAAATTGACCAGATTGGCGAAATCATTGATATGACCGTCTGCTCTCTCCCCTGGTTTGAAGGGTCGTATCCATTAGTTGAAGGTTTCATTGAAGTCGCCAAGTCTGAAAGTGAAGTCTTGAGAAGCGATCCGGACTACCTTCGCATCTGGCCTGAATTTGTTGCCGATGGCGAGAAGATTCTCAACTTCCAGCCCAATATCCCGGGAAATGCCGGCGCCTGTCTTGAGCGGCACATCAAACGCGGATTCAACCTGCTTTGCGCAGGCAAGAATCTCATCACCTGGATTGCCAACATCCGTGTGCCGATGCCAGTCAGTACTGATCAGTCCCTGAAAAAATGTGCGCTCTACCGCGAACTTACCCTAATATT
>VXPI01000290.1 GCA_009839585.1 Gammaproteobacteria bacterium | reverse complement strand
CTGTTCAAGCCTTAACACCGCAATATTCCTGATCTTCTTCAGGCGACGTTGTTCCAGTATGTCGTAGTAAACCTTTCCGCTGCAAATCACGACGCGATGTACTTTTGCGGAATCTATCTTGTCAATTTCGCCAATCACCGGCTGAAAGCTACCCTTGGCAAGGTCGTTTTTGGTTGATACAGAAAGCCTGTGCCTGAGCAAGCTCTTTGGAGTCATTACAATCAGGGGGCGACGAAAGTTTCTCAACATTTGTCTTCGCAAGAGATGAAACATCTGGGCAGGCGTGGTCGGATTGCAAACCTGGATATTGTTATTCGCACATAACTGCAGAAAGCGCTCAAGTCTTGCAGAGGAGTGTTCCGGCCCCTGGCCTTCCATACCGTGCGGAAGGTACATGACAAGACTGCAGATGCGCCCCCACTTTGATTGGCCACTCGAGATGAATTGATCGATCACAACCTGGGCACCATTAACAAAGTCACCGAACTGGCCTTCCCAGATGACCAGTGCATTGGGATCGGTAGTGGCATACCCGTATTCAAAACCCAGCACTGCCTCTTCTGACAGCAGGGAATTAATGACCAGAAAGTTACTCGGATTGCCAACAATGTTGTGCTGCATCGGAATATGTGTTCTAGCCTGTTTCTGATCATGCAAAGTTGCATGTCGATGGGAAAAAGTACCGCGACCTGCATCCTGACCGGATAGCCTGACCAGATAACCCTGATCAATCAGGGTTGCATATGCCAGCATTTCGGCACAACCCCAGTCGATCGGTTTGCTGCCTTTCGCCATTGTTATTCGATCCTGGAGAATCGACTGAACCTTTGGATGAACCGTGAAGTCATCCGGCGTTCTGGAGAGAGTCTCGGCTAATTCCCCCAGCCGTTTGGCCACAACCTGGGTTTTTACCTCTTCGCGCCATTCTCCAACCAAATAAGGTTTCCAGTTGATGGTTACCAGTGCCTTGTTCGGGTCAATAACCTGACCTGCGACTACCTTTCCCTTGTCAAGACGGTCACGGTAGGCCTTGATCATGTCCTGTACGCCTTTTTCCGTAATCACTTGCTGGTCAATCAGGATCTTTGCATAGATTTCCCTTGGGGTCTTGTGCTTCCGAATGATGCTGTACATGACCGGCTGCGTGATACTTGGTTCATCCGCCTCATTATGACCGTGGCGGCGATAGCAAACCAGGTCCAGAACCACGTCCTGCCTGAATTTCATGCGATATTCCATGGCTAACCGGGTGGCATACATTACAGCATCGGGATCATCGCCGTTCACATGAAAGATTGGCGCCTGCACAAGTTTCGCAACTTCAGTACAATACAGCGTAGAACGGGCATCCAGGGTATTCGTAGTAAAGCCAATTTGGTTATTGACGATGATATGAACGGTTCCACCGGTTGAATACCCACGTGTCTGTGCCATGTTCAAGGTCTCCATGACAACACCCTGACCCGCGAAGGATGCATCCCCATGGACCAGAATAGGCACCACCCTGCTTCTTTCAGTATCATGCCTTCGTTCCTGTCTGGCACGCACCGAACCCTGAACTACCGGGTTAATGATTTCAAGATGTGAGGGATTGAAGGAAAGAGCGACATGAACATTCCCTGCAGATGTCTTGATGTCGGAGGAAAAACCCTGATGGTATTTGACATCACCAGTACTTGTTTCATCATTCTCAAAATCGTATTTTCCCTCGAACTCGCTGAACAGTTCTTTCGGGGATTTGCCGAGTATATTGACCAGAACATTCAGTCGACCACGATGGGCCATGCCAATGACCACTTCATTCACCCCCTCGGCACCGAACCGTTGTACCAGATCGGCAACCATGGGAATCAGGGAGTCACCCCCTTCGAGAGAAAACCGTTTTTGACCTACATACTTGGTATGCAGATATTTCTCAAGTCCTTCAGCCGCAACCAGTCGCTCAAGGGTCTTGAGTCTGTCATCAACAGTGCGGAAATTTTCTGGAAACGTTGATTCAACCTGTCTGCATAGCCACAAGCGTCTTTCTCTGGAATTGATATGGTTGATTTCATAGCCAATCGACCCGCAATACACTTTCTGCAAAAAAGACAATATGTCCCGAAGGGCCATTCTGCCACCGGGTCCCATGCCACCAACATCAAATTCGCTGTCGAGATCTGCCTCGTTCAAATCGAATTCTGATAAATCAAGCTCGGTCGCTTCGCCTCTGGGCATGACCCCGATCGGATCAATATCCGCCCTTAGGTGCCCTTGCATGCGGTACGTCATAATAAGCCGAGCTACCCGCTCCTGCTTATGTTCGGCTGTCTCAAGCCAGGTTTTTGAACCTTCCAGCTTGATGTCGCGTGGAACTATGGCCGGAAGCGACTCAAAAACGGAGCGCCAGTGGGAGGCGGAATCATCAGGAGAGACTGCCCCTCCTGTTTTCATGGTTTCTGCATACAGCGACTCGAGATAGTGCATGTTTCCGCCACTCAGAAAACCCAGGTCGGATAGGTTGCCGTTACCAT
>VXPI01000113.1 GCA_009839585.1 Gammaproteobacteria bacterium | reverse complement strand
CTCACAACCTGTGAGGCGGGATGGGATATTTGTCATTGAAGAAAAAATTTATTGCTGTTGACGGGCCGATGGGTGCCGGCAAGTCTGCCCTGGCGACTCGGCTTGCTGCGCAGTTCGGTGGTGATTTGATTCACGAGCATGTGGATGATAATCCGTTCTTGCAGAGGTTCTACAATCAACCCGATCATTTTGCACTGCAGACGCAATTGTACTTCCTGTTTCAGAGGACCAAAAGGCTGAAAGAGTTAAGGCAGGAGGATTTGTTGAGTTCAATTCGCATCACGGACTTCACGCTGGCCAAGGATTCCATTTTTGCCAATCTGACCTTGGAGCCGGATGAGCTGGAATTGTATGGCTACCTGTACACCCAACTGGCCACGCAGATCCCATCTCCGGATCTGGTCATTTACCTGCAGGCTTCGGTTGATGTGCTGATGAAGCGTATACGAAGTCGTGGAATACTCTATGAAAGGAAGTTGAAGCGAGAGACGCTGACTCGGCTAACGGAAAGTTATGTCCAGTACTACATGACCTATAATGATTCAGCATTGATTGTGATTAATGCCGATAATCCGTTGACCTTAGCCAAGGATTCGCATTTTGACTTGCTGGTTGAGCGAGTCGAAAACATCTCCTCGGGCCGTCATTACTTCAACCCTGTCGAATAATGTCTTGAGCATGGCTGACGAGACGCAACCCAGGGCTCGAATTCCCTCACTGAGGACCATCGCCATGCCTGCCGATGCCAATCCGGGTGGTGATATCTTTGGGGGCTGGATCATGTCACAGATGGACTTGGCTGGTGCGATCCATGCAAGTTATCGAGTGGTCGGCCGGGTTGTGACGGTTGCGGTTGAGTCCATGAAATTTCATCTTCCAGTGTACGTGGGTGATCAGGTCAGCTGCTTTTGTGATACCCGAAAGATCGGGACCACTTCCATTTCGGTACATATCGAAACTTGGGTCAGACGCCGGCAACAGCATCAAGAATACCTCAAGGTAACCGAGGCAACATATACTTATGTCTCGATTGGCGAAAACCGACAACCGGTACCGGTTCAGTTGCGGGAATCCGGCGAGAAGAAAGGCGAAGAACGAAATACGGGAGAGCAGGAGTGAGCAAAACCGAAATATCGACCGGAACCGCGTTCGAGACGCTCGGCAACTACTGCCGGGCAAAGCGGGTCGGGCCGTTCGTGTTCGTCGCTGGAACGACCGCGATTGACGAGCACGGAGCCGTGTATGCGTCCGGGAACACGTATAACCAGTCAATCTATGTATTCAAGCGTATTCGCTCGATGTTGCAGGAGATGGGGGCCGGAGTCGAGCATGTCGTCAGGACCCGGGCCTATCTCACGGACATCGCCCGTGGCGCCGAGGAGTATCTCCGTGCCCATGGTGAAGTGTTCCGAGATGTCCGGCCAGTCGCAACAGGTGTCGAGGCCAAGCTCATCATGCCAGGAATGATGGTCGAAATCGAAGTCGATGCCCTGGTTTGCGATTCCCAGGGGAATCCCGCCTACTAGCACTCTCTCGTCAAACCGATTATCTTGCGAAACAGGTCAGCCTCATGAAGTTGTTGCAGTATGGAATGAAAGGACAGGAAAGGCCGGGTCTGGTGGATGGCAACGGGGACATACGCGATCTGTCAGGCGTGATTTCGGGTATTCACGGAGAGGTGTTGCTGGACTGCGGACTGGACGAGGTGAGGCGCATTGATTCGATGTCCCTGCCTCGCGTTGATGATCCAGGACGAATCGGGCCCTGTGTCGGGCGGACCGGAAAATTCGTCTGTGTGGGGCTTAACTATCATGATCATGCGAATGAGGCAGGGCTCAAGGCACCGAAAGAACCGGTATTGTTCATGAAAGCCACCTCCAGTATATCCGGACCTTATGATCCGATAGTGTTGCCAAGGGATTCCGTGAAGACAGACTGGGAGATTGAACTCGCTGTCGTGATTGGCAAGGGAGGCAAATATATCGATAAGTCGAGAGCCCTGGAGCATGTCGCGGGATATTGCATGGTCAATGATGTTTCCGAGCGGGAATACCAGATTGAACGAAAGGGTCAATGGGTCAAGGGCAAGTCGTGCGACAGTTTCGGCCCGATTGGCCCCTGGCTGGTTACCCGGGATGAGATTAGGGATCCGCAGTCGCTTGAGATGAGGCTGGAGGTTAACGGAGGGATAAGGCAACAAGGAACCACCGCTTCGATGATTTTTGATGTTGCCTATCTGGTCGCCTACATAAGCCGCTTTATGAGTCTGCAAAGTGGTGACATTATCTCGACTGGCACCCCATCGGGAGTCGCACTTGGCATGCAGACCCCGGAATATTTGAAATCTGGCGACGTGATTGACATGACCATTGGCGGTTTGGGGTGTCAACGGCACGAAGTTGTTGAAGAGAACTGATAGGGAGTATAATCATGCCTCAAATCCATGAAATCTCCATTATTGCGCCCGTAGCTCAGTTGGATAGAGTACCTGGCTACGAACCAGGCGGTCGGGAG
>VXPI01000090.1 GCA_009839585.1 Gammaproteobacteria bacterium | reverse complement strand
CGTATAGTATGTGTAGCGGTTATCGAAAGGACGGTAGTTGATTTTGACGGGTGTGACTTCCCCTCTATTGAAATGATTTTCCAGGTCCTGCCGTGCCAATGCAACTTTCCAGTCCCTGGTATCTTCACGAAGAGAAAAATTTCTTCGAGCCGCTTCATCATCAATACTTATAAACTCCTCAATTGCGGATTTCAATTCCCCTTCCGTATGATATATGGTAAATCTGTCACGGGCAGTAACAATGCCGACAGACTTTTCTAGGAAAAGCTCAGCAAGGTTTATTCCTTTATCGTATTCACTCTGGAAGCTATAGTCTTTGGGTACAAAGAAGAACCAAGGTGCCTGAGGTTCAACCATCTTGAAGTTAATGCTGTTCAAGTTGTTATTTGTTAAAAACCGATATTTTTCCTCTCTTTTTCCATATAGGTTGTAATGGAAGAGTTGTGCCTGCCCGCCCTCTTCCTTTCCAGTCTTGACAAACAGATTGATTGATACACCTTGTTGGATATCAAAAACATTCTGATCAGTTGATCCATCTGGAGCCAGTTCTTTCTTCTTGGCATTACCATGTAGATCAATGATGTATATCTCATCAAAGCTCTCCAGCAGGCTCCAGCGCATACCCCGAAAAGTCGGGTTGTCCAGAAAGCCGTGATTGTTTATATAGGCAAGGATTCCCACACCGGAATTATTAATATGATACTGACCATAACGAATAAACTTTACATAGTCGTCATTTAGCCATTTTGGATTCTTTTCCTGTAATTTACCCCCTCCTGGTTCCTGTTTATAGGTTGTCAATAGCTTTTCAATCCATTTTCCACTGTTGGTTGATTCCGCTTTATAAGGGGGATTCCCGATAACCACCATAACCGGCGTTTCGCCCTTGATGGTTTTCGCAGACTCGGCTTCTTCAGAAAGCATGGGGTAATGCGTTTCTATAGTCTCAGCAGTATCTTCCAAAGCGTTGGTTAGAAAGATGCCCAGACGATTATCCGGCTCGCAACCGCTGTCTCGCAAAACCATTTCCAGCTTGGTATGCGCCATTGCATAAGGCGCCATTAGTATTTCAAAACCATGAAGTCGGGGGACGAGATGGTTCCTGGCATATTCAGGCCAGATTCCACTCTGTGTTGAAAAATACTTGTCACGAACTTCCTTGATGATTGTAGCCAAGAAGGTGCCCGTACCTGTTGCAGGATCGAGTATCTGTACTAGTGGTTGGTTTCCCTTGGCTTTCATGTTTCTGGTTGTAGTGGCGAGGCCTTGGGTCAAATGAAATCTGTCACATAGGATTTGATCAACTGCCCGTACCATGAAACGCACAATTGGCTCGGGTGTATAGTAAACACCACGAACATCACGCAAGCCAGGGTCGTACTCACTTAGAAAAGTCTCGTAAAAATGCAGAAACGGATCATTTCTTTGGGTGGTTGCACCATAATCATCCATCAACTTATTCAGGTTGGCACGGGAGAAAAGGTGAGCTAGGTCATCTACGATCCAGCGAATGCTGGAATCAAGGTCATTTCCAGCGACCTCGTCAAAAAACTTGCGAAGCAACGGGTTGGTTTTTGGAATCAGTTGATTCGCATTATGACGTGTAAAAGTATCTGGTGAGGTGTCGTGCAGGCGCGCTGAGAACATGCCATAGGCGACAGTTTGGGCACAAATATCAGCAAAAGTATCAAGGTCAAGATTTCCCATTAGCCCTTTCTTGAACGCCTTGAATTGCCTTTGCAGTGTCTTCTGGAAGCCAGGGGGATCATATAAATTTTTTCCATCCTGCTGATCATCGTTAAGGGTCCTCGATATTTCTGTTTCCAGAAGCCGGGTTTTTGCGGCCATATGTCTAGTCAGATCAATTACTGATGTGACCGTTTGGCCGTCATATTCCCAGAAAATCGTGAGGATTTCGGTTAGATCATCATAATTTTCCCGTTTCGGAATTAGTTTTCCATCAGTGTTCAATGTGCCGATTTTTACTGTCGACATTAGATCCCCATCACGTAATAGACGGAATTCCAGATAATTGGTGAATATCAGGTTGTCGAGCGATTCACTATAACGGCTAATCTGTTCCCTGTATCTGTCGTCATCCAGATTACTGCCAAGATTCTTGGTTTCGATATATCCTTGGGGAATGTTTTGGAAAGTCAGCACGAAATCTGGTGCTCCACAGGGAATTTGCTTTGGCTCGTTGATGATCTGTGCATCGTTGGGCAGAATGGTTTTGAGAAACTTGTGAAAACCCGGGCGATAAGTGTGCTCTGTGGCGCTACCGGTACTGTACGTTTCGGACAGTGACCCCAGATAGGTTTCTATTGCACTGTGGAGCTTTTTTCCGCCCATTCAAAATCACCAGTGTGAGGTATTGACCAGATATCCCGTCAGATGTTGCTTTCTGTGGTTCATTCTCAGCCACTGTCGCCGGCGTTCACGACACCGCATGGTTCAACCAGAAGAACGTGGCATTCCTCTTTTGCGGACGGTTTATGTTTTACACCTTTCGGTACTAC
>VXPI01000223.1 GCA_009839585.1 Gammaproteobacteria bacterium | reverse complement strand
AAAGGCCAGACACCCAAACGCGGGACGGTCTGCTGACACAAGATCGAATCCAGCGCTCGGCCCAATCCCTTCCAGGCACAATGCAGCGAAAGTAGTTCTGTCTAATTCATGAGAGTTTCGACGCGACCCCATCGCCAGTACCTTTTGATAGTTTCCAGCCTTAAGTGCTTCCGTCATATACAAATCGATCAAACTTTCGACACCCAAGTTTTCTGCGAATGCAATCACGCGATCCGCCCTATCCTCGGGCTGCCGTGCCACCATTCGAATGATTGCATCTGCGTATGTATCCCAAATATCGCGGTCGCCACTTGAAATCCATGATGTTCTTCGCCGCTCCAATTCCCTGATCGCTTGTCGCCCTGCGTTCGCGGGAACTCCCCGAATCAAGCTGGAGACCGCAGGCAACTCTTCCGTTTCAAGTTTGGGCAAGTTATCCCACAATACTGCGCCTAGATTCTGGTCGCGCGATAGCGCCAGCGACGTTTCATAGAAAGTTCCCCAATCGTTCGTCTGAAACTTCCGGGCGTTAACAGCCCTTGTCTTAAGACAGCGAAGGCGGATAAGTCTAGGCAAGTCAAAAGTGTCAAGCGCGACCTCCTCGGCTTGACTCAGAATGAATACCAACTGATCTACCGGATAACCCGACACGAGCCAGTGGATCGCCCATTCACGTGACGGTCCCTCTAAGAGATCCTTGGAATCCCCTAGATCAGCACGCATCACCCAAAGCCAGGCGCGGCGCCAGTACTCGGGCGATTCTCTTTCGAGCCAATTCAGCACGTTCACGGCCAATGAACGAAAGGCCTGTATGTGGTCAGAGCGATCACGGAGAAATGCAAAGAGGCTGCCGTGGAATGGCACAACGCTTGCTTCGCGGCAGTCCAACAAATGTCCGATCTCCTCCAATGCCTGCCACCAAATCACATCTGCGGTAAGACACTTCCCTAATCCGAACGATGGCGGGCTGAACTTTAGGCCCGCAAGCAGATGAAGTGCTCTTCTAGCGCCGCTGCTGAGTCCGACCCAGAGGGACTCATAGTAGTCCTCGATCTCGCCACTTGGACACTCAGGAAGTTGTCTTACCGCGCGTGCCGTTACTGGCTCACCGGATTTAAGAAGCGCTTCCAGAGAGTAGACCAAGTGTAGGGGTAGGCCCGCTGAGATATCGTGGAGCGCCAAACCCAACTCATCTATTATTTCCTTTTCCGGCTTGAATTGGATTTCTTCCACTTGAAGGCGACCTCCCGCCACATGTGATTTCAGCCACTCCTGAACTGCCGTGATGGACATTGTCGGCAATTCCGTCCATCTTTCCTTCGGCTGTGCCCTCAACAGCTTTTTTGGCAGATGCTCGTCGTCCACCCTCTGGGTGCCGACCAGAAGTTGTACCCCCACAGGGAGCGGCAACAATGAATCGAACAGCAACTCCATTTGCTCAAGATCTCGGTGATCGCGCCATACATGGTCAAGGCCGTCAATGACGACTACGAGTCGACGACCGCTTTGACACATTTCAGACGCAGCTGCTGCTAGCGCTTCCGCGAGATTAATGTTCTTTCCAGATTTCGATACGCCAGCCCCAACCATCTGTTGGATTAGGGATCGCTCAATCGCAAAATAACTAAACCTTCTGTCACCTTGTTCATCAAGTCGGAGAAAGTAGTGGTGACGGATGCACAAGACATCGTCCTGTGCGGCCAATTTCGATACGCAATGGCTCAGATAAGTGCTTTTGCCACGCCCAGGCGGACCCCACAAAACGGTAACCCCGTCCGAATTTGCGGCCTTGTAGATGAATTCCTGATGGAAAGCGCTATCGGGAACCTTGTAGTTGGGAGGAACTGAGAAGTCTTGGCTTAGAACTACGGGACGTTCTGGAGCAAAGGCGCGCCGCAGGTGGAAATGCCGAATCTTCCCGTCAGGTAGCGGAGCGTTCTTGCGCATGGCCCAATGACGGACTTCCTGCCTGAAGTAGGCCCATCCATTTTTGTCGATGTCATACTCAAGCTCGGATCGGAGAGATTCCTCGTAGTCGTCATACCGTAGCTGAGAATGCACAAACTCGAAGGATTCGAAGAACGCATCTGCTTCCTCAGACCCAATTTGGGCATCAACGGTCTCCTTGATCTTTGAAGGTAACCGTCGATAGTCTACACGCGACCCGTCCAGACACTGCGAGAACTCCAGATTTGGTTTGCGGTCGGTCTTCAACTTCGCATGCGCAAGCCTTTCATCATCCCCGTACTCCAAGACTGTGGTTGACCACTTCTGGAGAAGAGACGTCCCATTAGGCTTTCGTCGTGTCAGCCATTCCCAACTAAGCCTTTTATCAGGATCCTGAGGATCTGGGGTGAACTTGACCTGCGTAAGCTCAATACGCCCGTCCTTCCTGCATGCTACGACATCGTCGATCGACTGATACTCAGGATCCTCGGCCTCAACCTGGACCCATTCGTACAAATCCCGGTTTCGGAGAAACTTAATTAGTTCTTGTCCGTAAAATCCCAACTGTCTGATTTGATTGAATAAATCGCTGAAA
>VXPI01000397.1 GCA_009839585.1 Gammaproteobacteria bacterium | reverse complement strand
CCGCCGAAATCCCGGCCCGCAACGGGCAAAAAAATCTCTATTTTGGGATTAGGGCTCATTGACCACGCCATTGTTTTTCTTTACACTGATAGTCCGGGAATAAAGTGCGGCACCGACCGTTACCAGAATCATCCATACAACCTGAACAATTACCAACGGAGAAAGCTAGTTCAAGGGTACGTTTTGTGCATTCTGATTTGCTTGAGCCAACGCTGGCTGTGTCAGCATTAACATCAGACTGATGAACCCGGCAATAGTGAGCAAGTACATTGTCCAGGTCTTCAGCCGCGCACTAACTACTTGAAAGATCATCGTTAAGCGAAGGTAAAACGCATATGTCAAATTCAGAAGCATTCACAGACTCTGCCTCACATGAATATTTTGGATACATCAAATTATATCTGAACAGGCCTTCATAGAACTGCTTCAGCCTGAGTCAAAGTCGTGTGGTCATACTGGTGCAGATCGAAAGCCCGACCGGTCGATGGTTCATCCTGTGGCCTTGAGCTGTAATGGCAAGTATGGCGCACCGGAAGATACTGGACGCAATTGAATCTGGTTGCAAACGTGGCGAGAAGACAGTTCCGCAGAATTCATGAACTGTCAATCCCTGTCATGAGATGTCATGGAGTAATCCCCTGGAAAGTTCACAGGAATGAGCCAGCCACCGAAAAGGATAAGGATTTACCATATTGTCCACATCGACCGACTGGCATCAATCATGGCACACGGTTTCCTGTGGTCAGATGCAGAAGCAGGAAATCGATCCTGTAGCGGTACATCGATTGGCATGAAAAGCATTAAGGAGCGTCGACTTGAAACCTGTCTTTCGTCTCACTCGGGGCTTTCTGTTGGTCAGTGTGTCCCGTTTTACTACTGTCCGCGCTCAATAATGCTCTATGTGCTACACAAGAAAAACCAGGAGGGCGTGACGTACATGGGCGGTCAGAGACCGATCGTTCATCTTGTATCTGATATGCATGCAACAACGGAGTGGGCTGACAGGAATGGACTGCGTTGGGCATTCACTCTCTCGAATGCGGGTTCAAGCTACTTCGAGGACAGGGCAGACTATGCCTCATTGGAAGAGATTGACTGGCAGGCAGTCAAGGCGGATAAGTGGAGTGGTGCAAATGTAGGCTATCAGGTCAAGGAAGGTAAACAGGCGGAATTCCTGGTTGAGAAGCAGTTCCCCTGGAATCTGGTCCAGAAGATCGGAGTCTGCACTCAAGGGATGGGCGAAGAAGTGATGCGGCTACTGTCTGGTCAGAAACACCGTCCCGCTGTGGAGGTTGTTCCAGAATGGTATTATTGATGCAGGAGAATTCATGATGATACGATTCACGTCTGGAGACATTATCCGGGATGAGGCCGATGCACTGGTGAACACGGTCAATTGCGTTGGCGTGATGGGGCGTGGAATCGCGCTTCAGTTCAAGAAGGCGTTTCCAGACAACTTCGAGGAGTACAGGAAAGCCTGCCATAGGGGCGAAGTTCTTCCCGGAAGAATGTTCATTACGGAACGGGACACCCTGGCGGGACCTCGATTTATTGTTAATTTTCCGACGAAACGCCACTGGCGGGGAAAGAGCCGGATCGAAGATATTGAGTCCGGGCTGGAGGCTCTTGGCCACGAGATCAGGGAGCGGGACATCAAGTCGATTGCGATTCCGGCTCTGGGCAGTGGCCTGGGAGGGCTGAACTGGTCGGAAGTGAAGTCCCGAATCGTTGCTGCTCTTGAGAATGTTGATGTTGCTGTCTGCATTTATGAACCCGGCGAAGCACCAGCTGTAGAGACCATGGTCAAGACTGCCAGGCCGCCGACTATGACAAGAGGTCGGGCAGCCCTTGTTGCGTTGATACACCGTTATCTGGCCGGCTTGCTTGATCCGTTTGTGACCCTGATTGAGGTACATAAATTGATGTATTTCATGCAGGAGGAGGGAGAACCGCTACGACTGAATTATAGGAAACGCCATTATGGACCATACGCGGATAATCTCCGGCATGTTCTTAATGCGATAGAAGGATATTTTGTTGTCGGATATGCAGATGGGGGAGATTACCCGAACAGGCAAATTGAACTTGTTCCGGGGGCCATAAAAGAATCTGAAAAACTGCTTCTTCAGCATAAAGATACTCATGCCAGGTTTGAGCGTGTTAGCCACTTGATTGATGGTTTCGAGTCGCCAGTAGGAATGGAACTCCTCGCTACAGTGCATTGGCTGGTTAAATACGAGGATGTGGTCGATGCTCATCAGTCCGTTGAAGCGGCTTATGCATGGAATGACAGAAAGAAGCGATTCACCCCCCGACAAATTTGTCTGGCTTTTGACCGTTTGGCAGAATGCGGGTGGTGCTGATTGCCTGCACCAGCAGATAGCGGGTTTTGAGGGTTATGTCGTTTGGCGAGACTCCCTGGTTGCCTGCATCTTCATGTCTGAAAATGCAACGAGAAACTTGCGGTTTGGTTAAACAGAATGCCATTGGGTGCGCAGCGGCCACCAGCCTGAGCGGCCGATCCAGACGGGGGTCGGTCCGGTCA
>VXPI01000014.1 GCA_009839585.1 Gammaproteobacteria bacterium | reverse complement strand
AGGTCGGGGGGGTTCTTGAGATTGCGGATCAGTGGTCGTTTGTGTGGCCGGTGATGCCAGCATACAGATGTGTTTGCAGGAACTGTCAACCGGCCTTCAATACAACTTGCCAATCAAGGTTGTAAATCTGAATAACCAGTACATGGGTATGGTGCGACAGTGGCAGGAATTTTTCTATGATCGAAGATATTCGCATTCATACATGGATGCCTTGCCGGATTTTGTGAAACTCTCGGAGAGCTATGGACATGTTGGCATTCGGGTTAATGATCCCAAGGATGTAGAGAGTGCAATACAGGAAGCAATCAGCATGAAGGACCGATTGGTGTTTATTGACGTGATCACTGATCCCGAAGAGAATGTCTATCCCATGATTGCAGCGGGCAAGGGCCATAATGAAATCCAGCTCAAACCCTCCAGGGGCGAAGTTGAAAATCGGGAGCTGGCCTGATGAAACGGGTGATTTCGTTACTGCTGGAGCACGAACCCGGGGCACTTGCACGGGTTGCCGGGTTATTCACTGCCCGGGGGTATAACATTGAATCACTGACTGTAGCACCGACAGAAGACTCCTCGCTTGCACGAATGACCATTGTTACCACCGGATCGGATGCCATCATCGAACAGATTACCAAACAACTCAACAAACTGGTTGATGTGGTCAAATTGCGTTCCATGTCTGACGGCCGGTATCTTGGCAGGGAATTGATGCTGGTTAAGGTTGAAGCGAGCACTGCAGATCAGAGAAACGATATGCAGCGTCTAGTCAGCATATTTCGGGGTCGTGTAATTGATGTAACGGATGCAACCTACACTATCGAAATGACAGGGAATTCGGATAAGGCCGATGCCTTCCTGCTGGCATTGAATGATGTTGAATTAATTGAAGTCGTACGCTCGGGAATTCTGGGGATCGGTAGAGGTAAGCAGACTTTGCGGGTTTGAGCAATCCAATATCAAAATCCTGATTGACTGGACAAAGGATTTCTCCATTGGTCAATATCAATACACATACGATAAATGCCTGTCAATAGGCAATATTCTGAAATAACAATCACGAGAAATTGGAAATGAAAGTTTTTTATGACAGCGATGCAAATCTCGACAATATTCTGGGAAAAAGAATCGTCATTATCGGATACGGTTCACAGGGTCATGCACATGCGAATAATTTGAAGGACAATGGGGCAGATACTGTGGTTGGCCTGCGTGAAGGTTCTTCTTCCTGGGTCAAGGCAGAGCAAGCGGGATTGGCGGTAGCGGAGATTAAGCAGGCTGTATCGGAAGCTGACATCATCATGATGCTCTGCCCCGATGAATTGATGGGCGGGATTTATTCCGATATTGAGAAATTCATCAAGGAAGGTGCAACTCTGGCATTTGCCCATGGGTTCAACATACATTTTGAATACATTCGTCCACGGAAAGATCTCGATGTCATCATGATCGCGCCGAAAGGTCCGGGGCATCTGGTTCGATCAACTTTTGAAAAAGGTGCAGGCGTACCATGCCTGATTGCTATCCAGCAGGATGCGACTGGCAATGCCCACACCACAGCTCTTGCCTACGCATCAGCCATTGGCGGTGGTCGTGCCGGGATTATTGAAACCACATTCAGGGAAGAGACCGAAACCGACCTGTTCGGAGAACAGGCAGTCCTCTGCGGTGGTGCAACCTCGTTGGTTCAGGCAGGGTTTGAGACTCTGGTTGAAGCGGGCTATGCGCCGGAAATGGCGTATTTTGAGTGTCTGCATGAGCTCAAGCTAATTGTTGATTTGATGTATGAGGGGGGTATAGCGGATATGCGCTATTCGATTTCGAATACAGCAGAATTCGGCGATCTCACACGCGGACCGCGAGTTGTCAATGAACAAACCAAGGCGGAAATGAAGAAAATCCTAACGGAGATTCAGTCCGGGGAATTTGCCCGTGAATGGATGGATGAGAATGCGCAAGGCGGAAAGCGATTTCCGGAATTACGCAATCGGGGACGTCAGCACCCGATAGAAGGAGTGGGGGAGAAGTTGCGTTCCATGATGTCGTGGATTTCAGACAACAAGGTCATTGACAAGTCAAAAAACTGATTTCCGGAATGGCTTGAGAATTTATTCGTCTCTCTTGATTTATGACCCGCGAAATGTGCGGGTTTTGTAATTCTTGCTGATTGTCAAACACGTCTGATGAGCCAGCGAGATTATCCAATTATCGCCAGGGAAGGGTGGATTCATGTCACCCTTGCCTTGTTTGCAAGTCTGGTAGCGACTTGCTTTTTGGGTCTTGCAGCGTTTCCAGTCTGGTTGCTGGCGATTTTTATTTTTCAGTTCTTCAGAGATCCGCGCAGAATAATCACCAACGTTCAAGGTGCGATCGTTTCTCCGGCCAGTGGCAAGATCGTATCAATATGTGAGACTGTCAACCCTTATCAGGATGGGGATTCGGTATTCATGATTAGCGTATTCATGAATATATTTTCTGTCCACTCAAACCTGATTCCGGTTGCGGGCAAGGTGATTGATCACTGGTATTATCCCGGACGGTACATGAATGC
>VXPI01000003.1 GCA_009839585.1 Gammaproteobacteria bacterium | reverse complement strand
GGCTCCCGGGACATCTGGTAGGTGTCGTTGGTCCCAATGGGTGCGGCAAGTCCAACGTAATCGATGCTGTGCGTTGGGTAATGGGTGAAACCTCGGCAAAGCTTCTGCGGGGAGACAGCATGTTAGATGTCATCTTCAATGGCTCAACGTCCCGCAAACCAGTCAGCAAGGCATCGGTCGAACTGGTCATGGATAACAGCGACGGCAAGTTGCCAGGAAAATTCGCCAGCTTCTCGGAAATCTCCGTTAAGCGAGTATTAACTAGAGACGGTACTTCTGACTATCTGATCAACAATATTAAATCCCGGCGTAAGGATGTCATGGATTTATTCCGAGGCACCGGCCTCGGACCCCGCTCCTACTCGGTTATTGAACAGGGCATGGTCAGCCGGATAGTTGAAGCAAAGCCGGAGGAAATACGCATATTCATCGAGGATGCCGCAGGCATATCAAGATACAAGGAAAAACGACGGGAAACTGAAAACCGGATTGAGCATACCCGCACCAATCTTGAACGAGTTGATGATATTCTCCAGGAAATATCCAGACAACTGAATCGATTAAAGCGCCAATCGACCCAGGCCAGGCGGTTCAAGGACCTCAAGAGCGAAGAGCGGGAAGTAGAAGGCCAATACAATGTTCTCCAGCTAATACAACTCGAAAGCCGGCTATTGTCCGAAACCCGTTCCAGCGAGAGCAAACGAAACCAACTGGAATCGGAAATGGCCGGGTTACGCAAGATCGAAGCCGAGGTCGCCAAACTGCAGGAGCAACAAGCGGAATCTCGTGAACGGTATGACTCTCTTCAGGAAGAATACTATCCGCTCAGCGCTGAAATCGCAGAAGCCGAGCAAAAGCTCGAATTTCTCGAACAAAACAGGACGACCAACACTTCCGAAATCCAGCAGATTGAAGCGGAGCAAATCGAGCGCTCCGGGCAGATCAGGCAGATGAATCAACAACGCAGGGAGATTGAAAAAAATCAATCAGCACTGCAACCGTCCCTAGAGAAAAAAGAATCGCAATTGGACAGGATCCAGGAGGAATTCGATCAGGCAGACCAGGAGTTACGCGAGTGGGCTGCAAAGGTCCAGGAATTTAACGAAAAACAATATTCACCCAGGCAAGAGGCCCAGATCCATCAATCCAGAATTGAATATCTGGAGAATCGTATAAACGAATTGAGCAACGAACAAGGCTCTGTTGAAACCACCATTGAAGAGACCGCGAACCAGCTGGATGATGAAGACCTGGCGATTCTCAGGAAGAAACTGGATGACCATGAAAATACCTGTCAGGAATGCGAGTCTGGGCTTCATCGCGGCGAAGCAGAGCTGAACCGAATCATCAAGGATATTGAAGCCAGGCGGGACGAACTCAACCAGCACACAAACCAGAATCATGAATTGAACTCCAGAGTGAAGTCACTCGAAGAAATACAGTCGGCCTATTTCGAAAAAGACGACAAGGCAATCCAGAGCTGGATGGATTCAATGGAGATGAAAGGCCGCAGGAAACTATTTGAAATTCTGTCCATTGAAGACGGCTGGGAACACGCGGTTGATCGAGTTCTTGGCGATTTGCTGTCAGCAATGTACGTCGATACGATCACCAGTGAATTCGTGAAACAAAGACCCGATGCGGGTTTATCCTTAATCCTGGACGCCCCCACAGGCAAACACCCGGGAGTCTCCCAGCCGGACAACTTGCTCGAACGGATTGACCAAGGGAAAGAGTTGCTCCAGGGCTTGCTGGATGGGGTTCGGACAGCAACGTCGATTGAAGATGCACTAGCGCGCAGAGAGGAGTTGAAAGGCCAGGAAGTATTCGTAACCCGCAATGGTGCTTTGGTAGGAGTAAACTGGGTCAGTTTTTCCAAGTCAGACCAGCAAAAAACCGGCATGCTGGTTCGGCGTGAGGAGTTGTCCCAACTGCGCACCAGGATCAGGAAAGTCAATGAACAGATCGATATAGCGCAGCAAAAAGTGGAGGAACTTCAGGAGCATCGGCAGGTTCAGGATGAGACTGTGCGCACACATCGCACCAAACTTGCTGAGTTGCGCTCAAGCAGCTCCGAATTACACGGCCAGATCGGAAGAGAAGAAACAGCATGGCAGGAATCCTTAAATCGCATACAAGTGCTCAAAGATCGCAAACAGCACCTTGCAGAGAAGATTGAAGCATCCAGAGAGGATCTCCAACAAGCCCGGAAGTTACTCGAGGATTCGCTGAGTAATGTTGAAGACATGAAAAAACAGCAACAGGCAATGCTCGGGAAAAACAGAAGTCTGGACGAAATTGCATCAAGCAAGCTCTCTGAGCTAAATCGAGCACGGGAAGAATTTCATGAAGACCGGCTTAAGTCACAGCACTTGGCCTCTGAATTGAACACAGCGGATGAGCGTCTGGAAAGATTGAACAAGGATCATGACAACGCTCTTGATCGGCTTGATGAATTGGCCTTTGCCGAAGCCACCCGCAAAACCAGGGCCGAACAACTGGAGAAAACCCTGGAAGGATTACTGGAACGCAAATCCATTTCAGGAAGAAAACTGGCCGAATCAAAAAACCAGA
>VXPI01000158.1 GCA_009839585.1 Gammaproteobacteria bacterium | reverse complement strand
GCCCCTGAAATCCTTAAGTGAATGCAACCCTGTCCTTAAGTGAATGCCATTGGACGCAACGCCGCTGATGTCGGTCGTGGAATCGGAACCGGCAGCGCCCGCGTCCTCGAGAACAAGCGCATTATTGATGCGCCATATACCGTCATTTCAGCCTGCGCACCGACCGGCAGCATCACTGCCGCAGAAACCGCAACAGCTACAACTGCTTTCCTGTAACTTATGAATTCATGCGAAATCGAACAAAAACTGCTCGTCTACCCTGTGCTATGCCGGTTCCATACATATGGATCTGAAAGACTTGGCCATGCGCATTGCCGAAGGCAATCCGTTGAGGATTTTAGGGAGAAGAATGACCCTTGATGTTGCCGAAAAGTAGCGCCTTGCGGTCACGAATGATGATATCTCGACGTGTCCTGCCCGATAGAGACTGTATAATGCCGAATTTGCTTCAGGCCTCTGGCTGTCAACTGATGAATTCAACAGCACCTATTACAGACTCATACCGATCGGGACCTGATGATAGTGGGCACTTCGGGATTTTTGGCGGAAGATTTGTCGCCGAAACACTAATGCCGCTTATCCTGGAAGTCAATCAGGCATGGCAAAAGTACCGTAATGATGAAGACTATCTTTCCGATATCAGGCACTACGCTGAACACTATGTAGGACGGCCAAGCCCCCTCTATTTTGCCAAACGCCTTACAGAGCATCTGGGTGGTGCAAAAATCTACTTCAAGCGAGACGAACTGAATCACACCGGCTCTCATAAAATCAACAATACCCTTGGCCAAATCCTGCTCGCCAGGAGAATGAGCAAGCGTCGCATCATTGCCGAGACCGGCGCTGGTCAACATGGTGTTGCGGCAGCCACGGTATGCGCCCTGTTTGACCTGCCATGCGTTGTCTACATGGGCGAAACCGATATCGAGAGACAAGCTCCCAATGTTTTCAGAATGAAGCTGCTGGGTACTGAAGTGGTGCCGGTGACCAGCGGTACAGCTACACTGAAAGATGCCATGAATGAAGCCCTGAGAGACTGGGTAGCCAATGTCGAAGACACCTTCTATATCATCGGTACTTGTGCAGGGCCTCACCCCTATCCGGAAATGGTACGTGAATTTCAGTCGATCATTGGCCGTGAGACACGCGAGCAGATCATGCAATACGAAAATCGCTTGCCGGATGCCTTGGTGGCCTGCATCGGCGGCGGATCAAATGCAATCGGGCTATTTCACCCATTTCTAGATGACTCCAGCGTTGAAATCATCGGGGTTGAAGCAGGCGGGCTGGGCATTGATACGGGCCAGCATGCGGCTTCGTTAACTGGCGGACAGCCCGGTGTTCTGCATGGCAATCGCACTTACCTGCTACAAAACTCCGACGGACAAATTCGGGATGCACATTCCATTTCGGCCGGCCTTGACTACCCAGGCATCGGCCCTGAACATTCATGGCTTCACGAACAGGAGCGTATTGAATATGTCTCGGTCACCGATCAGGAAGCACTGGAAGCCTTCCAGGTTTGCTGCCGCACTGAAGGCATCATTCCTGCCCTCGAACCCTCCCATGCACTGGCACATGTAATCAAGATAGCCCCCGCCATGTCAAAAGACCAGATCATAGTGATGAACATGTGTGGACGGGGAGACAAGGACGTATTCACGGTTGCTGATGCACTGGGAGAGAAGCTATGACCGAGCGCCTGCAGGCCCGGTTTGCGGCGCTGAAGAAAGAGAGCCGGGCCGGACTGGTCACATTCATCACTGCCGGAGACCCGAACCCTGAAACCTCGCTTGAAATCCTGAACGGTCTTCCGGGGGCAGGAGCCGATATCATTGAACTGGGCATGCCTTTTTCCGACCCTATGGCTGATGGCCCGGCAATCCAGCTCTCCAGCCAGCGTGCCCTGAATAATGGCGCGTCAATGATAAAGACTCTTGATATGGTTAACTCTTTTCGTGAAAAAGATGACCATACACCGATTATCCTGATGGGTTATTTCAATCCAATCTACCGATACGGTCCTCAAGAATTCCTGAGTGATGCAATCAGTATCGGAGTTGATGGACTCATTATCGTAGACCTTCCTCCGGAGGAAGATGATGAACTGTGCCATGCCTGTCTCACTACCGGACTCAACTGGATACGCTTGACCACGCCCACCAGCGATAACAACCGGCTCTCCAGCGTCTTGAAGAACAGTTCGGGATTTGTCTACCACGTAGCGATCACTGGGATTACGGGAACCCGATCTGCTGAAATTGAGGAACTGGAAGCTACCGTGAAGAGAATCCGTACCCAGACCTCGCTTCCTATTGCGGTTGGCTTCGGGGTCAAGTCTCAATCACAAGTCAGGGGTATTGGACGTTTTGCCGATGCCGTTGTGGTTGGCTCCGCCTTGGTCAACACCGTCAAGTCTGCTTTGGAAAAGAACCTGACCAAGCAGCAAATAGCATCGCAAGTCCATGACTTTGTCACGGAACTTGCGGCTGGCCTCAAATAGCCTTATTCAAAACTCCCGAATGGGGATAACCTTGTTGAAGAGCTTTCGGGGAGTCTTTCCTTCAACTGTCTTGCAT
>VXPI01000049.1 GCA_009839585.1 Gammaproteobacteria bacterium | reverse complement strand
ATCAGGGACTGGGCAACCGGAGCCTCGAACACCACCGGATACTCCCCCGTTGGCAGCTTGCGTGCACCAATCCGGTTCACGGTCCTTTCTGCCGCTGTTCTGCCAATTGCTTCCGGTTCGATCAACTCATCCGGCACACGGCTTGAGTCATACCAGTAATCCCTCTGCATTTCGTCCCCCGTGCCCGATATCACGCAACAACTGATACCATGGCGGGAACTTTTTGTAACGCCGCAAAATCCATGGCTATTGGCATAAACGGATATGCCATCAAAGCAGTTCAGGGCCCCGCCTTCAGTGTTGGTAATTCGCTTGTCGAACTCAAGTGCCGCGTTTTCACAACGTCTGGCCACCTCAATTGAATCATCAAGAGTCATGTTCCATGGATGATGCAAATCGAGATCCGGAAATTCCGTGGCCATGAACTCGGATTCGGCCAGTCCGTTGTATTCATCTTTTTCCGTATAGCGTGCAATATTACAGGCACTTTGCACACTGGCTTGAATTTCCTTCTCGGTAAAATCGGAGCTTGACGTGTTTCCGCTACATCCATCAATGAACACCCGTATCTCCATACCCTTGTTGCGGTGGTGCTCGATGGTCTCAAGCTCTCCCTCGCGAACCGAGACCGACAGCCCCTGTCCCTGCGATACCGAGACGTCGGCCATTGAAGCCCCCGAATCGCGCGCACGCTCAAGGGCTTGAGCTGCAACATCAATCAGTTTCTGCTCAATTTCATCAAGAGCGGTTCGTTCTGTCCCAGAAGTCATACCGAAGCTCCTCCAACCGTCAAACCGTCAATTCGCATGGTGGGTTGACCAACTCCTACCGGAACACTCTGTCCGTCTTTTCCACAGACCCCGACACCCGTATCCAGAGCCATGTCATTGCCCAGCATACTCACTCGAGTCAGGACATCAGGACCATTTCCGATCAGGGTCATGCCCTTGACTGGATAGGTTTTCCTTCCATTCTCTATCATGTAGGCCTCGGATGCCGAAAACACGAACTGTCCGGATGTGATATCCACCTGCCCGCCATTGAAATTTACGGCGTATACCCCCTTGTCCACTGATGCCAGGATTTCCTCCGGGTCGTGTCTGCCCGACAACATATAGGTATTGGTCATTCTTGGCATTGGCAGATGGGAAAAGGATTCACGACGTCCATTGCCGGTCGGCTGCATTTTCATGAGCCGTGCATTCAGCCGATCCTGCATGTACCCTTTCAGAATTCCATTTTCGATAAGGACAGTATTCTGGGTCGGGATGCCTTCATCGTCGACTGACAGAGAACCACGACGATCAGCGATCGTTCCATCATCGACTACCGTACACAAGTCAGAGGCAACCTTTTCGCCTATCCGGCCAGAATATGCCGAGGTCTTTTTGCGATTGAAATCGCCTTCCAGCCCGTGGCCAATCGCTTCATGCAGAAGAATTCCGGGCCATCCGGAGCCCAGCACAACCGTCATTTCACCAGCCGGTGCTTCCTTGCACTCCAGGTTAATCAATGCCTGGCGGACTGCATCATGCGCATATTCCATTGCCCGGCCATTCTCCAGGAAGTATTCGTAGCCAAACCGTCCACCGCCACCGTAACTCCCCCTTTCCCTTCGGCCTGCCTGTTCGGCAATCACCGAGACATTCATTCTGACCAGAGGACGAATGTCGGTGGCGATCGAACCGTCCGAACTGACAATCAGGACCACATCATGGGAACCGGACAGGCTCACCGTGACCTGGGTGATTGCCGGATCCATTTTACGGGCTGCCTCCTCAACGTCCTTGATCAGCGATACTTTCTCGTCATCCTTAAGGCTCGAAATAGGATCGTCAGGTTGATACAGGGGAGTAATTCCAACATTGCGGCCCTGAACCCTGATGGCGCGTTCCGAAGAACCGGAACCGGCAATCGCCCGGGCCACTTTCCCTGCCTGGGTCAGTGCGGACAATTCAATTTCATCGGAATAGGCAAATCCGGTTTTGGGGCCACTGTTAGCGCGTACTCCAACACCTTGCTCAATGGAAAAATCACCCGATTTGACCACTCCTTCATCCATGACCCATGATTCCTGCCGGGTATATTGAAAATAGAGGTCGGCATAATCGATTCCGGGGGCCATGATGGTTGAGAGCGTTGCCAGGACGGATTGCTCATCAAGCCCGCCCGGTGCGAGTAGCCGCTCGGTTGCAGATTGCATTGCATCTGACATGTCTTGTTTCTCTGGTGGTTTCGGTTACTGTAATTCGGGAATTTAATCCCGCAAGTCATCAAACAATAGATAAATGAAAAAACCCTGCATTATCAGAGAACTCAAGTAAATGCGGTTCATCCACCACCCGTCAGGGGAAAGACAGCGCAACTCTGAAAATCACAAGGCTGATGGAGATTCTACTTCAAAAACCGGCAAAAAGTAGCTTCAATTTCGCCTAGGCCCTCTCGGAATCTTCTTAGGGAAAAACATGCCCGAAAAGACAAACCGTAGGGTTGTGCCAAAAGTTGGGGGCAAAAAGGCTATTGCAAGCACAATTTGAGGTAATATAGGATAAAGAATAAATATTCATATCAATCGACTGGA
>VXPI01000208.1 GCA_009839585.1 Gammaproteobacteria bacterium | reverse complement strand
ATTATTAATAGTAGCTCACGGGAGCCGAAACCCGAATAGCAATCGGGAAACCGAAGCACTAACGGACGCTGTGCGAAAGCGAGGGCATGATTATCAAATCGTGGAACATGCCTATCTGGAGTTAGCAAAGCCCACCATACCTGCTGCTGTGGCCGGTTTGGTTGACAGAGGGGTTGATTCCATAACCCTGGTACCGCTGTTTCTGGCGAGCGGAAATCATGTTGAGAGGGACATGCCGGCTATTCTGGATGAATTGAACAAGACATACCCTGATGGTCGTTTCACCATGACTTCGCATATTGGTGCGAATACCGGCTTCGCGGATTTAATCATCAAGCATCTGGCAGAGACACATTAGCCTTTACGGCCAAGTTCTGCTTCCAGTGCATTTGCCATCGCTTGCAGGGAAGGAAATAAATAATCATATCTGGGTCTTTCTTCTACTACTGCCGTAGCTCCCCAGCTTGATTTCTTCGCGAGATTCTGCCGGTCAATCCATGCGTTGGCCAGATTGTGTGTACGGGCCGGTACATGGTCGTGATGCAGGCTCTGGGCTGTATGCAGGATGTCTTCCCGCTCAAACCCGAAGTCCTCCCGCAGCCTCTTCAACATAAACTTGAAATTCCGGTCAGCGGGCTTGTAGGAGCCGATCATTTCCGCAGTATAGACCGCATCAAAGGTAACTCCGAGTTTTCTGTTTGAGGCCGCAAAGCCCTGATTATCAATATTGGACAGAATAACCAATTTGTAGTGCTTTGCAAGTTCACGGAGGGCATCTGCAGTGTCAGGAAATGCAGGCCAGTGCGGCACTGAATGACCAAATGCCTGATTCATGTCATCGGTCGTTTTAATCCGAAATTCATCTGCCAGTAACTGGTGGACGTTTGCCAGCAGTTCCGGGTACAGCATTTTCGGGTGATTATTCTGATGTGTCGACTCATGCCTTGCGAATGATCCAAGAACGAGATTTCGAGTAAGGTTTGCAGAATCAATCTGGTGGATATCCATCAGAAGTGGCTGCAAGGCATCCCAAATGCCCGATTCCCAATCGATCAGGGTTCCGTAGCAATCGAAGGTCAGTACTGAGTACTCATTTAGGGGTTTAACCACGTGTTATCTCTTTGAACGGGTGCCATTGAATGGGTAGATCATTCAACATTGTAAATTTACTGCTTGCCGGGCCAATCGAAAAGCTAATGGTGTTATCATTGTTTATAGTACGCGTACACCTTGTGTTAACTTCATGGATTATTGGCAGATAATCCAGCGACACTACTCTTTCTAACTTCCTATTCCTCCAAGCACTGCCACTACTTTGGACCATACTTGAAAATGAATACAAACAAAATCATTTTTGGCGATAGTAGAAGCATGTTTGAGGTCGATGATGAAACAATTGATGTGGTAATTACCTCACCTCCATATTGGAACATAAAAAACTACGATTTTGACGATCAGATTGGATATGGGCAATCTGTCCATGAATACCTTTCCGATCTCGGTCTGGTATGGAGAGAGTGTTATCGCATTTTGAAAAATGGAACAAGGCTGTGCATAAATATCGGCGACCAGTTTCTTCGTAGTAAAGATTACGGCAAATATAAGATTATTCCAATTCATGCAGAAATTATTGCCCAGTGTGAACAAATTGGATTCGATTACATGGGTTCCATAATCTGGCAAAAGAAGACCACGATGAATACCAGTGGTGGTGCGACTATCATGGGATCATATCCATATCCACCCAATGGCATCATTGAAATGGATTATGAGTTTATATTGATACTGAAAAAACCCGGTAAAAGAAAATTTCTGAAAGAGAATAAAGAAAAATCAGAATTGACCAAAGAGGAGTGGAAGCAATATTTTTCAGCTAATTGGAACTATGCAGGTGTAAGGCAAAAGGGACATGTTGCCATGTACCCCGAGGAACTGCCAAAAAGGTTGATCAAAATGTTTACATTCGTGAATGATGTAGTTTTGGATCCCTTTCTTGGTAGCGGAACAACTACTAAAGCTTCCATGCTATTAAAGCGGAACTCCGTCGGATATGAGTTGAATCAGCAATTCGAGCCACTAATTCGAGAAAAACTTGGTATTAATCAAGAACTAGTGTTTAAAGATTTGAATTTTGAAATTTTGTACCGAGAAAAAAAGATCAATGTTCATAATTCCAGGTACATCCCATCGATTCAGGATTTTCAACCAGTAACAGAAAAAGATAAATCACCATCCAAGAAAGAATATCTTTATCGAGTTGTGTCCGTATTAGACAAAAGCACTGTTGAATTAGATGGCGGCTTGCGTGTTGGAATATTGGGCGTTTGTGATTTTGACGAAAAAACATTTGATTACCTGAATGAATTTATCAAGGGAAAACAAGTGTTTTTACGGTTTGACCCGAACTATGCAAAAAAAGAAAATGAAGTGCAGGCATATTTGTTCTTGAAAAATAAAATTTTTGTCAACAAGGAAATTGTCAGGATGGGGCTGGGTAACATTTCGAATAATGATTTTGAGTACAAGGACTTATTCGTAAAATCAATATCGGAGAAAGGTGATGGCAAAAGAATGGATATTGA
>VXPI01000078.1 GCA_009839585.1 Gammaproteobacteria bacterium | reverse complement strand
GCATTTAACGCCCAGACCCAGGATCTGGAAAAAGGCATGCCAATACCCGTCGTGATTACTGTTTATGCCGACAAGAGTTTTACCTTCATCCAGAAAACGCCCCCAGCCCCGGTTCTGTTGAAGAAGGCGGCCGGGATTACGTCAGGCAGCGGGGTGCCCAATCGAGACAAGGTCGGTCGCGTTACACGCAGCCAGTTGGAAGAAATTGCACGTATCAAGCAGACTGACCTGAATGCCTACGATATCGATCAGGCGGTTCGAATCATTGCAGGCAGTGCGCAAAGCATGGGACTTGAAGTGGAGGAAGCATAAATGAGCAAACGAAGCAAACGAGTACGTTCCAGTCGCGAGCTGGTGGATTCTGAAGAGTTGTATACGTTGAGTGATGCACTCGGCATGGTCAAGGAACATGCCAGTGTCAAATTTGATGAAAGCGTTGATGTCGCGGTGAACCTGGGCGTGAACGCACGAAAATCCGATCAGAATGTGCGCGGTGCAACCTTGTTGCCCAATGGGACTGGCAAGGATGTCCGGGTTGCGGTGTTTGCAACCGGAGACAATGCCAAAGCGGCTGAAGAGGCCGGGGCTGATATAGTCGGTTTTGAGGATTTGGCGCAAGCCATAAAGGACGGGCAAATTGATTTTGACCTATGCATTGCGACACCAGACACCATGCCTGTGGTAGGTCAGCTAGGCCAGATTCTGGGTCCGCGCGGACTGATGCCCAATCCCAAGGTGGGGACAGTATCCGCAGACCCGGCAACGGCTGTGAAAAACGCAAAATCCGGGCAAGTCAGCTTCAGAATTGATCGTGGTGGGGTGATTCACTGTCCGGTAGGCAAGGCATCCTTTTCGGCCGAAAGCCTGCAGGAGAATGTGAATGCATTGATTTCTGCCTTGATCAGGGCAAAGCCGGCATCCGCAAAAGGCCAGTATATCAAACGGGTTTCGGTGTCCAGCACCATGGGCCCGGGCATACGCGTGGATCGACAGAGTGTTTCCGTGATCCACTGATTTTAACGATTGGAATGAAAGTGTCAGGTGGAGCAGTGATCTGCCAGGCATGTTGTCAAAGACCGCAGGTGGGCAAGGTGGCCCCTAATGGCGTGAACAGGACTGCTCGCTGGAGCATTTCCGAAGCAAGGCCTGCGCAGACGGTGGTCGAGACCAGAATAGTCTGGTCCTGGGCACCATAAGATTGGAGATTAAAAACGATGAGTCTAAGTCTTGAACAGAAGAAGGCGCTGGTCAGTGAGGTTGT
Organism: Gammaproteobacteria bacterium; assembly: GCA_009839585.1. Taxonomy (GTDB): domain Bacteria; phylum Pseudomonadota; class Gammaproteobacteria; order Arenicellales; family Poriferihabitantaceae; genus Poriferihabitans. The sequence continues at coordinate 1,326 of VXPI01000078.1, read as the reverse complement.
TGAATCGATCAGAAAGTCCAGTGCAGGTGTTCTGGCTGAGTATCGTGGTATGAGTGTTCAGCAGATGACCAGTCTGCGGCGGGCTGCACATGCCGAAGGCGTGTGGATAAAGGTCGTCAAGAACAATCTGGCCAAGCGTGCTATCAAGGATTCTGATTTCGAGTGCCTGACAGACCATTTTGTCGGGCCGGTTTTGTTTTCTCTTTCAGAAGACCCGGTATCGCTGGCTAGGGTGGTTGCCAAATTCGAGAAAGAGAACGAAGAATTCAAGATATCGGCAGGGGTTATGAGCGGTTCCCTGATAGATCAGGAAACCATTGTTCGCCTCTCCCGGACGCCTTCGCGTGAAGAGCTTCTGGCGAAACTGGTTGGTGGCATGAAGGCACCTTCAGCCAAGCTGGTATCGACGCTTAACGAGATTCCCGCGAAGTTTGTTCGGACGCTCGCTGCGGTCGCGGCTTCCCGAGAACAGGCCTCTTGAGTAGGCCACTTATCCTATATGTCTATTAACATTGTCTAACTTTCAGGAGTAATGAAACATGGCTTTAAACAAACAAGAAATTCTTGACGCAATCTCGGAAATGTCCGTGCTTGATCTGTCTGAACTGATCAAGGACATGGAAGAGAAGTTTGGCGTTTCAGCATCAGCCGCTGTTGCGGTGGCTGCAACGGGTCCCGCCGGTGATGCCGGTGACGGCCCTGGGCAAGCTGAAGAAAAAGATGAAGTGAACGTGATTCTCACCGGTTTTGGCGACAAGAAAGTCGCTGTGATCAAGGTGGTCCGAAGCGTGACTGGTCTTGGCCTGAAAGAAGCCAAGGATCTGGTCGAAGGTGTGCCGAGTCCGGTCAAGGAAGGTGTCTCAAAGGCTGATGCAGAAGAATTGAAGAAGCAACTGGAAGAATCCGGGGCCACGGTAGAGATCAAGTAATTGTCTCGCGAGTGTGCGCTATCTCAATGCACTATGTGCTGAGCAAGCCCCGATAACCGTTCAAGCTTTACCAGTTTATTCATCAAGAGGTCAGCATGGGTCATTCATTCACCGAAAAGAAACGTATCCGCAAGAGTTTCAGCAAGCGTACCGACAATTTTGAGTTGCCGTACCTGCTTGAGACTCAGCTGGAGTCCTACAGAAAGTACCTGCAGGCGGATACTCCACCCGAACAGCGTATCGATCAGGGAATTCAGGCGGCTTTCAAGTCAGTATTTCCGATTGAAAGCTATAACGGAAGCGTGATGCTCGACTTCGTCAGCTACCGTTTGGAAAAACCACGCTTTGACGTCCTGGAATGTCAGCAGGGCGGGCATATCTATTCCTGCCCTATGCG
>VXPI01000160.1 GCA_009839585.1 Gammaproteobacteria bacterium | reverse complement strand
GCTTTGGGCTTCATTTTTCGGGGGCTGTCTTGTGCAATATCGGCTGGTTTCCAAGCCTGAATAAATTATATCACCTAAGGACTGACTCTCAGCGTTGACTAAAACCCTTGCCCGGAAATCAACCTGGCTGACGTTTAACCCAAGCCGCAGCCATTTACTTGTTTTCGATGAACGAGTATTTCTTTTTTCGGGTGATTTGTCGATATAATGGATTGCCCGGGAGCGTGCCGGGCAATAGCGGTTTTCCATCCGCAATCCTTGCCTTCCGGCGAATTGAGCAAACAGCAATATTGCCTTTCCAGTCATGAAGTTCATATTAAAGCCCCTGCTTACTGTTTTCCTGTACGGCGTAGTGTTCCTGACGACTATGGGTATTGGTCTTGGGCTTTATGCCATTACTTTGCTCGAGGATTTGCCGACCATTGAGGAAATCCGGGAAATTCCGCTGAATATCCCGCTTCGCGTTTATACATCCGATAATAAAATGATCGCCGAATACGGTGTTGAACGCCGGATTCCGATTACTCTCGACGAAGCTCCTCAACTGTTGCTTGATGCCATTCTGGTAACCGAGGACGACCGGTTCTATCATCATACAGGCGTGGATTTCCCGGGCCTGTTGCGTGCTTCGATAAGCAATATTCTGACCAAATCCCGGGGGCAGGGTGCAAGTACGATCACCATGCAGGTGGCACGCAACGTGTTCCTCAATCCCGAAAAAACCTATGTTCGCAAGCTCAAGGAAATTCTGGTGGCATTCAACATGGAGCGGACCTTGACCAAGGATGAGATTTTCGAGTTGTATTTGAACAAAATCTTCCTGGGTCATCGTGCTTATGGATTTGCTGCTGCTGCGCAGGTTTATTATGGCGAGGATCTTGCCAATCTCAGTGTGCCTGAGATTGCGATGCTGGCCGGGCTCCCGCGGGCTCCTTCCCGTGATAATCCAATCAGTAATCCAGAACGGGCTCATGAACGCCGTGCCTTGGTACTCAAGCGACTCCATGAGCTTGGCCGGATTGACAGCTTCAGTCTTGAAAATGCCTTTAACTCCCCGATCACGGCAAGAAGGCAGGTCGATGACACCACGTTGATTGCCCCATATGCATCGGAGATGGCACGCCAGGTGCTGTATGACTATTTCGGTGAATCCGTGTATGAGCGTGGATTGAATGTTACGCTGACCATCAACAGTGAATATCAGGCTCAGGCGGAGCAGGCTCTTAGGGACGGGTTGATTGCCTACGATCAAAGACATGGATACCGAGGACCGGTTGGTGAAATCCCGCTGGATGCTTTTGAGCCGATGGCAGATATCGACAGGTTAAAGTCGGCAATACGGGATTTTTCGAGCAGCAAGGAGATTATTCCGGCAGTCGTGATCAAGGTCGAATTTGATCATTTCGAAGCGTTTGTGCATGAGAGGGGCAGGGATACCGAGGCAGTAAGGGTCGACTTTGACAATATGTCATGGGCCCGGAAGCAGGTTGGTACCGGTTGGCTTGGCGAGGAATTACAAAGCCCTGCCGATGCAGTCAAGCCGGGGGATATTGTCTATTTACGAAAGCCGCAGGTTGATAGTGATGAATCCTGGTCACTGTCACAGATACCGGAAGTATCCGGCGCCCTGGTCAGTCTCGACAGCAATACTGGTGCCATTTTGGCCATAACAGGAGGGTTTGACTATTTCCTGAGCAAGTTCAATCGGGCTGTGCAAGCCAAGCGACAGCCCGGCTCAAACATCAAGCCGTTCATCTACTCAGCCGCTCTGGAACACGGGTTCACCCCATCGAGCATTATCAGTGCCGGGCCGATCGTGGTGGAGGACAAGTTTGAAGGGATCTGGCGTCCCCAGAACTACAGCAACAAGTTTTTTGGTCCTACTCGTTTACGCAAGGCGCTTAGCCTCTCGCTGAATCTGGTTTCGGTGCGATTGCTCCGTTCGGTTGGTATTGATCCGGCAGTTGAGCATCTTGCCAAATTTGGGTTCAGGCCGGAGGATTTGCCGCATAATCTTTCCCTGTCGCTTGGGGCTACTGAGGTTACGCCTCTTGAAGTTGCCAGCAGTTTTGCAGTCCTTGCAAACAGCGGCTATCGGGTTACGCCATATTTGATCGAAACCATTACTGATTCCGAAAACAATCCAGTTACCTTGCCCGAACTGGATTGCGTTGAATGCGAGCCGAATGCAGTTCAGGCAGCCGATGTGGAAGAACCCCCCGGGGAACAGGTTAATCCAGCAAAAATTGGTCCTGGACAGGCCATACAGGCCATATCTCCCGAGAATGTGTTTCTCATGCAGAGCATGCTGCAAAGCGTAATCACTGACGGTACCGGGCGAAAGGCCCTTTCTCTCGACCGATCAGACTTTGCGGGCAAGACTGGCACAACGAATAATTTCCGGGATGCGTGGTTCTCGGGATTCATTCCCGATATAACAACCACGGTATTTGTAGGATTTGACATTCCCAGATTTTTAGGAAATCGAGAATCCGGAGCAGTCGCGGCATTGCCGATCTGGATCAATTACAGGAGAAGGGTGGTTCAGGACTATCCGGAAAAACCCTATCCGCGCCCAGCGACGATAAT
>VXPI01000056.1 GCA_009839585.1 Gammaproteobacteria bacterium | reverse complement strand
AAGGGCTTGCGAATTTCCATCTCCTCAAAGAATATATCGGACATGTTCTCGTCAAAATGCTGGCCGGTATGAACCAGTATTTCATGTATATCAGGGGCCGATCGTAATTCTCTGTGCAAAGCTGCCGCCTTGATAAATTGCGGTCTTGCTCCTATCACCGTTAATATTTTCATATGCTAGTCCGATTTGCGCTGTGTGTCTGGAATTACGATCAGTTCCTTAATGTTCGTGCCGGCTGGAAGATATTTCAAGTTGCCAAGAGTTTTTTATAAAGTGTGACTAATTTGTCCGCTTCGGAATCCCAGTTATAGTGCTTTTCTACTGCCAGGCGGCCCCGTTGTCCCATAGCAGCTGCTTCATCCGGGTGTTCGAGTATCCATAGCATGGCATCGGCAATAGCCCGGGGGTTCATCGGGTCCACCAGCAAGCCACATCCCGCGCTTTCCACGATATGCCTCCACAAAGGAAAATCAGACACGATAACCGGTAGGCTCGCAGACATGTATTCAAACATCTTATTGGGATAAGCATCCATGTGATTAGGAGCCGGAAGAAATAAAACAAGGCCAGCAAGAGCATTGCTCAAAATTTCCGCTACCTGTACTCGACCAACCCACCCCAGAAAGTCTACCCGTTGCCAGCCCGCCAATGCTTCAATTTCTGATTGCAGGCTGAACGGCTGGAAGGTCCCGGCCAGACGAATCAGGATATCCTTGTTCCCGGTCCGGTCAGTGTATGTCATTGCATCAATCATTTCATGTATGCCGCGAATCCTGGTTATTCCACCGACATAAGCAAAATGTGGCGGTCGCTGTTTGTACGGGACACCTTCAGTTACGACAAGCTCAGACGGGATGGGAAAATTTTGTACAATCGAGGTCTTTCGGGGCGGAAATCGTTCGGCAATTTTCGGCGTTACAGATATGATTGCGTCAAAAACCCGTGCGGCCAGCCATTCAATGACTGATACAACCCATGACACAGGTCGTCTTGCAAAACCCGGTAACCAGTATTTTGTGAGCACCTGACGCGGCAGGTCCTCGTGCACGTCATAAACCACCCGGTGACCGAAACACTTCAATATCATTCCCAGTGGAATCAATTCAGGATCATGGAAATGCACCAGGCGCGGTCGCGCCAACCGTACTGCACGCCACATGCGAAAGACCCCAAGCGTCATTCGCGCCAGGCGACCCGGAGGTTGAGGGCCGGTATCGATTATCCGTATTTTTCCGCCTTCTTCGACGCTGTTGCCTCTACCGTCCTGCACGAGCAGTGCAACAGGTCCATCAAGCGCGTTTGCGATTGAGCCAACTTCCCTTATCCGAATGCGGGTATCTCCACGCGGATGAACGGTCGTCAGGTGGGCAATTTTTACTTGTTCCATGTCATTATCGGCACCATTGGCTGATTGGCGCTTTGTCTGATGAGTGCCGGGATAAGGCTAGTGCAGATAATACCGTATCAGAAATGGAACACCAATGCTTTACTCTCAAGTTGTGGCACTGCCGACTTCCAGACAAATATACTTTGCGAAACCCCGCCTGATTGCTTTAATATATGCTACGGATGTCCTCTGGAACAGGATGGCAAGGTTGTTGATTTGCATAAACTTACCGGTAATGAGAGGGCAGTGTCCCTGTTGTCGCGTTGTTGACAACATGGAAGTGAGAAGTCACTTCTTTCAGGTTTTCAATTCTTGAGGGGTTATATGATGCAATCACTGCTGCCTGTTTTCTGTAGCTTATTGCTTTTGTCTATGCACAGCAGCATTGCCCATGCATATCTGGACCCGGGTTCCATAAGTCTCGCTCTGCAGGCTATAACTGCTGCCGTCGCTGGCGCTGTCCTGACGGGTAAATACTGGTTCTGGCGGGTCCTTGACTTGTTAGGCATAAAAAAGCGGAGAAAGGAACCGGATAATCCCAATCCGACTAACCCAAACGATGAATAGAGCCCCGGGGTCTTTCAGGGACCCTGCAGGTCATGTTTTTTCCACTTCGGAAAGAATTTTCCGGGGCATTTCAAAAGATACGGCTGACTGGTTTCGCGGTTTCCTGCGCTCGTCTTACTTCAAGGAACGCGCCGGAACGCTGATTGTCAATACGCATGAAGTTTCTCATGAAGAAGTTATAACGGCTGGGATTCCCGCGGATGATGTCAAGGCTTACGGAATGTGGGTCGAACATGACTTGTTGCCCTTTATTTCCTACCCTTACGAATGGTCTTTCGACGCATTGAAGGAAGCGGCGTGTCTGACTTTGAAACTGCTGGCCGATGCTTTGGATAACGGCTACACGTTGAAAGATGCATCGGCATACAACGTACAATTCATTCATTCCAGACCGATATTTATGGATGTTCTCTCGTTCTGTCAGTATCGGGAAGGTGATCCCTATCTCGGCTATAAGCAATTTTGTGAGCATTTCCTGGCGCCTTTATGCCTGGCGGTATATTCCGGTATCGATTTCAACCAATGGTTCAGGGGACGCCTGGATGGTCTCGATTTGGCAGAAGTGTCCAAGGCGCTTCCTCTCAGCAGTTGCTTCCGCCCACATGTCTTGTCGCATATTCATGTGCAGGCCTGGGCGA
>VXPI01000409.1 GCA_009839585.1 Gammaproteobacteria bacterium | reverse complement strand
TCGGCAAGCTATCTTTTTTATTTACTGAGGGAATCAATAGACATACTTTTTATTTTAGTATAAAGATAAACCAAAATCAAGCAAAAGTTTGTTTTGACCCTTGATTAACACATATAAATTGTTTTTCAAAAATGGTATCAAACCATATGATGCAATAACTTTTAATTAACTTTTGGCATACCATTGAGCCGTTGTCTTGGCTGTCTCCGGTCTAAGTGAACCGCAACGAATCACGTTCATGTCCAGAATATCTGCTGACAATCAACCGAGGTTCGCAATACCACGGCACTTCCCGTTCGTTTCTATGCGGTGAACACTCGCTTACAAATAATAAAAGAAATCGGCATAATGGTTAGATTAATGTGCCCATAACACGATTCCGCCATGCCTTTCAACATCAGGCCGGTTCCCAACCAGACCGGCATGCCGGCCAGCCTCCTGTGCATGCTCGCCTTGTACCTCGAATGTTACATGCACCGGCACCTCACGCCCATGCTGTTCGATGGCCGCGACCGGGAGGCGGCTAGGTCGACTGTATCACTCCGGACGAGAAGTCTCGGATATTTCAATCCGTCCGCCGCAAGAGCGCAACTCTGCACACCGACGCTCCGCCCGTCCAGAAACGTCCATCAGATCTTTTTCCGGGTCAAGCCGGACCAGGATGCCTTCATGAACCTGACAGGCCGATATATCACTGGACAGGATGAAATCCCTGGAAACCAGTGCCGTGAATACACAAGCCCGTTCCTCAGCCAGTGAAGCTGCGTGCAAGACAATACGGCTACGGTCATGCCGGCACTGCTTTCCAAAAATTCGTCATGGTCTGCCTGTCATGGTGCACATGAGGCGGGCCTCGAGTGTTGCTGTCCGGCGGCATCTTGCCATTTGTCCGGTAGTGCCGGGCCGGTCACTGTGCCTGCCGTTCGGCGCGGTAGACGCCTGCGACCCGGGACGAGGTTACCGTGCCCAGGACCGCATGGTGGTCCGGGTACTTGGCGTTCCTCCAGGACGGGTCAAATCCGTGTATGACGTCCTGGAAAGTGCCCGAAAGCCCGTCCTTCGTGAACGACGGGCCGGACACGTCGATGCCGGTCCACGCATCCAGCGCAGCAGTGCGGGTGCCATCCCGCATGTAGGTGATTCCGGCATCCATGGTGGAGGCGGAAAAGTCCGCCGTGAAGGTGATCTGCGGGGACGACAGGACCGCGGCAAGGAGGGGATTGACGACCCCGTTCACGCTCCCGGTCCAGGTCGCGGTCCAGCCGGCGTGGGCGTGCGGCGCATCCGTGGAGGCCACGTTCTCTGCCCGCACAATGGCGTAGTGGACGCCATCGACGGTTATGCCTCCGGGCTCCAGGCGGGAGTCGGGCCAGCCGAGGGACTCCGGCGCCGGCAGTCCGGCAATCGCCTGCCGGGTACCCTCCGGCAGGTCGTCCCACGGTCCCCAGTAGGCCACCGGATCGAGGTCCGGCATCACGAAGCCGGGACAGGTGCCGTCCGATGCACACCTGGCCGCGCCGTAGGAACCGACGAAGCGCGGGTGGTTGATGTAGCCGGAGATGGCGGCTGCCAGGTCCCGAATCTCGTTCGTGCCGCCGCAAATGTCGTTGCTGCCGTTGAGGCCGCTGCCACATTTGCCGTGGAAGCGGCCGTACAGGCCGTATCCCTCGAAATCGAACGGAACCCGCTCCGACCCGGTGACAAAGTCAATGCCTCTCCAGTAGTACACCGTCGAGCGCAGGTCGGCATCCAGGTCGTACAGCTGGCCGCGCGTGTCGTCGAGGTACTCGCCGAAGTTCGCGTACGGCGTTCCCCCTGCCTTGACGATCGCCTTGTTGGTCGTGACCATGTTGCGGATTTCGGCATCCGATCCGAGCCATGTGAAGGTGCCACAGCTGCCTGCCCGGCACCCGCCGGTCGGCAACGGCGTGGTCAGCCTTGCCGTCAGTGTGCCATCGAGAGTGCCCGATCCGAAGTCGACGCTGAACGCGACCCGCGGCCCGCCATCGTCGTACTCGTTCACGGTCGTCGTTGCCGGATTGTCATGGCGGCCGTAGATCACCCCGAACCAGTCAGGCCGGAACACGCCCTCCGCCTCGCCCTCATAGGTGGCCTTGCCGGATGGCGTTGTTACCGCAGAATATACTCCCTTCTTGAACTCGCAGCCTGCACATATTTCAAGCGCTGCTTCAACGTCGCTATCCGCCGGCAGGGCAATGCCGGCAATGGCCGCCCTCAGGCCCGGCGGCAGCCCGTCCCACGGGCCCCAGCCGAGGGTCGCCATGCCGCCGGGCGCCGCGGCATCCTCGTACGAGAAATACGTCCAGTCAGGGATGCCGTCCCCCGACGGGTAGCGGCGATTGCCGTTCCTGTCATTTTTGTCCTCGGCTAGGTTCATCCGGTAGTCCGTGCTCTCCACGCCCCACTGCGACGCGTACCACCCGGCATGTCCGTCATTCCGCACGTTGCCTGCATACCCCCCGCCCGGGTTGAACCATGCCGGACGGGGTACCGGAGGCGGGTCGAACCAGTCCGGCCTGTCAGCGGCAGGGTCATCCGACAGCAGCCTTACCGGATCGTTCTCGGTCGACGGCGG
>VXPI01000382.1 GCA_009839585.1 Gammaproteobacteria bacterium | reverse complement strand
CCATGGGGTTGCCCGGATCGCGATTACACATTGTGGAATGGTTGTAGGCAATTTGGTGCCTGTTTCGTACCGGAAGCGCAAGGGTGGCATGTTCTTCCTGAATTCTTCCGGTTCCGTCGTCGATAGGCTGATGTGGGAGTTCTGCAACGCACTTCAGCGACTGGGGCTGCTGGTTGTGCAGGGGAGGGGAAGACCAGTTTTCCTCAGGCAAGTACGCCGGATGGGTTCTGATGCACTGGACCTGATGGTGCCTTGTTAGAGAGTATCGGAAGCCCGGTTCAGGGCGCGGTTATCCTATTTTTTCGGATGCAGCATTCTGCTGCGACGCACAGATTTGTATTTGTTACTTGACAATACATTATGATACTGCAAAGATACAAAGGTCTAGAACTCTAGATTCCACTATTTAATCTCTGCATGCTTAGTCAGGAGGATATCTTGAAAAACCTGAAATTTCTGGTCGCTACAGCTTTGACCACCCTAGCCCTGATTGCCGGACCGGCACAGGCTGACTATCCGGAAAAACCCATTACCTATGTCGTATCTTTTGCTGCGGGTGGCAATGCGGACATTGTGGCCCGCATGAATGCAGAAGTCTTGAGCAAGAACCTGGGTGTACCCGTTAATGTCGTCAACAAACCAGGTGGTGCCCACATCCCCGCAACCATGAGTGTTGTGGAAGCGCCGGCTGATGGTTACACCGTTTTCAACTGGTCACCCCCAAGTTTCATGGTGGTTCCACTGACTCGAAAGGTTCCCTACGACCCAATGAAGGATTTTATTCCGCTGTATGCTGGTATCTCTGCATCGAATGCCTTGTACGTCAGCGCAGAAAGCCCCTACAACACTTTTGAAGAGTTTATCGATGGCGCCAAGAAAACCAAGCTGACCATGGGTGTGAATAACCTGGGTGCGCCGCCTAACCTGAGCGCGGTGCAGCTTGCCACCGAATTTGGTCTGGAATTCAAAACCCTGGCATTGAAAACTGTTCCCAAGACAATGGCTGGCCTGTTAGGTGGGCAGGTTGATGTGGCAGTTGGTCAGGTTGCCTCGATCCACAGGTATGGTGACAAGGTTCGTCCACTGATCATTCTTGATAACAACCGCAAAGACTATTATGAGAAGGATCTGCCCGGTGTTCGCACCGTTGGTGAAGCTTTCCCTGGAAAGCAATCGGCAACCTGGGTACATGGTGGTCTGGCGGTAAAAGCTGGTACTCCGCAGGAAATTGTGGATAAACTGTTGGCCGCATCGGCAGAAATGGGAGAGGCAGAGTTTATCGCCAGGGTTCCCAAGGCCATCAGCTATGACTGGATTCATGGTGTCGAAGCCACCCGTGCCAAACTCCAGGAAGGCATAGATCTTTATTCCCCGATTCTGGACGGACTGGGTCTGTTAAAAAAATAGTTTCAATACCCGCTTTGACAGTGCGCAATTTCTTGCGCACTGTCATTTTTATTTTTGAAACCGGGTATAGGCCATGGATTTGTCACGTTTTGCAAACAATAATCTTTGAAGCCTGGTTTACTGTGCCTGCATTTACTTTGCAGTGATTGCAGAAAGATTCGAAACCAGTGGGTTGCTCGCCAGTTCCGGACTGCCCTCCAAATTCTTCCCCCATCTCATGCTGGCTCTTATGGCCTTCTGTTCAGCGGTTGTTCTGTTTATGTACGCCAGACATGGATCCGCGGGTGAAGGTGATGACCAAACCGTGTTTGGTGACGCGGGAGATGCCAGAAGAGGTATCCTGATGCTCGCGGTCGCCGTGGCTTGTTACCTGGTCTGGATGAATATCGGATTTATTACCATGGCTGTAATTATGGGACCCTTGAGCCTGTTGGTAATGGGGGTTCGTTCTCCAAAAATATACCTGGTGGTGATATTGCTCACGGTCTTGGTTTACCTGGCATTTACCCAGCTCCTCGGCACACAGCTCTAGGGTGCAATTATGTACGCGGATTTTGACGCCTTATGGCTGGCCCTTACTCATCTTAGCCAGCCGATGAGTATCGCCCTGTTAATTTCCGGAATCGTGCTGGGTCTGGTTATTGGAATATTGCCAGGACTTGGTCCACCCATAGCCATAGCACTGGCGCTGCCCTTTACTTTTTACCTGGAGCCGGTGCCTTCAATCATATTGTTGCTGGGTATCTATTCAGCAGCAATCTACGCTGGATCGATATCAGCAATTGCCGTGGGAATTCCGGGAACCGGTGCTGCTATCGCCACGGTTCAGGACGGCCACAAGATGTTCAAGGCAGGGCGGGGTGGAGAGGCATTGGGATTCTCACTCACCGGGTCCATCATCGGTGGACTGGTCAGCGTCGTCTGTCTTGCGCTGATCTCACCAGCGCTTGCCGACCTTGCTGTGCAGTTCGGTCCACGGGAGTACCTAGCCATCAGTATATTTGGTCTGATGGTGGTGGTACGTGTTGCAGGGCAAAATCTATTCAAGGGCTTGTTGATGGGGGTGTTGGGGATATTTCTCACCACTTGGGGGTTGGATGAACTGAATGGTACTGAGCGCTTTACTTTTGGTACCTACCACCTTTACGAAGGTATCCCACTAGTGCCATTTCTGGTTGGCCTGTTTGCCATGTCAGAAGTTATGATCGGGGCTG
>VXPI01000274.1 GCA_009839585.1 Gammaproteobacteria bacterium | reverse complement strand
ACCCAGCGCTATACACTGAATTTCACCTCGATACACCGGGCCAACTGGATTGCCCATCACGAAGCAACCCATGATATCCGTTCCCCCTGACATGGATGAAAGTTGCACATCTTCCTTGATGTTCTGGTAAACGTAGTCAAATCCCTCTGGAGCCAGGGGAGATCCGGTCGAAAGCAGAATTCGCATCGCCGAGAGATCCTGATCCTTGCCTGGAGTCAGCCCCTCCTTGGCACATGCAGATATAAATCGGGCACTGGTTCCAAAGATCGAAATACCAAGCCGTTCTGACATATCCCACATCGCGTTCCTTGCGGGATAAAACGGAGATCCGTCATAAAGAACCAGTGTGCTGCCACTCGCCAGGGCACTGACTAGCCAGTTCCACATCATCCAGCCGCAAGTGGTAAAGAAAAACAACACATCATCGCGTTTGAGATCGGCGTGTAGACGATGTTCCTTCAGGTGTTGAATCAGAGAGCCCCCAACCCCATGGACAATACACTTGGGGGTTCCTGTAGTTCCTGACGAGTACATGATGAACAAGGGGTGTTCGAAAGGCAATTGCTCGAACTCAAGTTCAGATGAATTCATCAATGCATCATGCCAGGCAATACCGTTCGACACTTCAGAAATCTCGGGCGAATCATCCAGAAAAGGGATAATGACGGTTTTCTCGATCGATGGAATGCTCTGGATGACCGACTGAACGCGGTCAAGAATACTGTGCCTTTTACCGTTGTATCGATAGCCATCAACGGCAAACATGATTTTCGGCTCGATTTGCATGAACCTCTCCAGCACTCCCTTTGCACCGAATTCGGGAGAGCAGGATGACCAGACAGCACCGAGACTTGTTGCCGCAAGCATGGCGATGACGGCCTCGACACCGTTTGTGATGTAGCCGACTACACGATCACCGGCTTCAACACCTGATGCTTTCAAAAAGCTTGCACATCTGGCTACCTCTCGATTGAGCTCAGCATACGTCAATTTTTGCTCTGGGCGATCTTCTGACCAGGCAATAATCGCAGTTCGGTCGTCCTTGAACTTGAGAAGGTTCTCGGCGAAATTCAATCGAGCTCCCGGAAACCACGAGGCACCTGGCATTGCATCAGGGTTGTCGACTATACGATCCCACTTTCGTGAGCTGATAATGCCACTGAACTCCCAGAAATGACTCCAGAAGAGATCCGGATGATCTATGCTCCATTGATAAAGCGAAACATAATCGGCAACCGAACCCCCTCTTCGGTTAACCCACTCAATAAAGGTCGTCAAATTGGCCTGCCTTATCGATTCTTCAGACGGTATCCACAGGGTTTTATTGTTTGCCATGGGGGTGCGAGATGTTTTTGGATTTGTTGCCCAGGCGGATTGAATCAGTATTGTGATTCTGGAACATTCACCACCAATCCATCAAGTTCTTCGGCAATGATCAATTGGCAGCTTAGGCGGCTAGTGTCATCCTGGCCTTCGGCAAATTCCAGCATATTCAATTCATCCTCACTCATCTCGGGTAATTTGAGAAACCAGTCCGGGGCGACATGCACGTGGCAGGTTGCACAGCTGCAGCATCCGCCGCATTCCGCGAGTATTTGATCAATCCCATTGTCTTTGGCTAAAAACATGACCGGAGTTCCAACCGCACCCTCTATTGACTTGACGGTTCCATCGGGCAACTTGAAATGAATTACGGGCATGAATGGCTACTCCTTTGAATGCAGAGCATTGAAACTGGCTTTACGCAAGCAAACGTCAATGAATTATGGCAATGTGAATTTTCCAAGTATAAGTGAATCTGTCAAGCATGAATAAGACCCCTATACCAAACAGGCATGATGCATATTGCGTGTCCGGGTTCCACAATATCTTGATTGCGACATCATAAAAAGCGGCTTGACCGGACAGTTTATTTGCTCGCAACAACCCAGCAGGTTTTTGTCTTTGCTCTTCTGGATCACGGACTGCCAAGGCCCCTTGGCATAAATGGCACAGGGTGCTGGTTACAGCCAGGAAGTCAATGGCGGAGAGGGCGGGATTCGAACCCGCGATACGCTATTAACGTATACACACTTTCCAGGCGTGCTCTTTAAACCGCTCAGACACCTCTCCGATAGATCGCTTATCCTCAACGAATCTATATTGACCAACCCAATATTGCTAAACAGATTGCCCGCTTGCCCCGGAAAAGGGTAGGCATCAAATTGCCTGACCCGCAAAACCGGATCTTGAACTTGTGCCCGGCTGTACCGTTCAAACCGACATTCTCAAATCAAAACGGGATGTCGTCGTCCATTGAATCCTTGGAAACAGATGAACCGAAGGGGGAATCCGGATCAGGCCCTGAAGGTGGTTTGCCAAACCCTGAATCTTCATCAGGTTCGGGGGCATGGCTTCTTTCTGACCGTGAACTCAGCATTCGCATCTCAGAGACAACAATCTCCGTTGTATAGCGATCCTGCCCTTGTTGATCCTGCCATTTATTGGTCTCCAGCCTTCCCTCAACATAAATCTGGGATCCCTTTTGCAAATACTTTTCAACAATTTCTGCCAACCGTCCAAAAAACTTGAGACGATGCCATTCTGTTTTTTCCTGATTTTCGCCTGTCTGCTTATCCTTCCAGGTC
>VXPI01000387.1 GCA_009839585.1 Gammaproteobacteria bacterium | reverse complement strand
CCAATATGCTGGCCCCAATACCAACAAGGTTGACCCCCGCTTTATGCTTTTCATAAAAAGCTGAAAATCCGCCGGGGTGGTTGGCGGGAACTTGAACAGGACCTTCCATGGAAGGAGTTCCCAGGTTCGAATCATGAGTATTCATGGTCTCAACCTTCGTCCTGTGCAAGCCATTCCCACAAGGAAAGACTTGCAAAGCCGTAATAGCCCTTCATTTTAATGACTATCCCAGCAGTTGAATTTTTTCCATCGGAAAATCCTATCCGATCCGACAAGTCTTGTATCGACCCCGAATATTCCACAAAATAAACGTTCGGGCCATACCCGATATACACAGATTTACTGACATTTTGTATCTTCTTTTTCAGATCGTCTGGTGGTTCATTACCAAGTGGGATGATCGCATAAAAGGCTTTGGATGCCATAACTCATCCTCCTTATCAGGTTAACGGGCTGGTCTCTAATGTGCACATCAGGAACCTTTATGTCAAACCTTCACACACCATGTGTTAGATGTCAAGAAAAATCAGCATCCCTAATCTCAAAACAGGAATGGCGAAAAGCAGGAAAAAGGGTTAGAAAACCTTGCCAAGTCAGGGTATTGCCGGCAAATGCCGTTTTTGACGCGTTCACCCGATGGGTGAACAGGCGGCCGCCCCTGAAACGGCAATGCTCATGAAGATTCTACCCCATGTCACCGCACAAGGCAGCCACAGTTTCACCTCCCGGGCGGGCCTGATGGTTGCCGCAGTGCTCCTCAAGCGGCTGGGACTCGCCGGGATGGTCGACCGGCTTCACCGGGAACAGACGCTTGCCGAACGGATGGGCATCGGGCCGCTGCCCCGGTCTGCCACGCTGGGCAGCCGGCTGCGCATGGCGGCATGCCGGCGGGCCGATGCTTCGGAGAACCGCATCAAGGAGCTGCGCATCGACTTCGCCGGTACACGCCTGCCCGGCACTGGGTTCCGGGCCAATGCCGTGTACCTGGCCCTCAGCGCCATGCCATTGCCGGCAGTCTGCTCTGCCTGATGCGGCTGTCGCTGCCCCTGAAATGGCACGGAAGCCGGGCCGGCACCTTCCGCTACCGCCTCTACGCGATGGCCGGGCAGGTGGTCCGCCATGCCCGGTAGCGGATTCTGAAAGCCAGTCCCGCCGACCTATGACTGCTCAAGGAAATGCTCTGGCAGATGCGTACCTGCGGGCTCTCCTGATCCTCCCTTCTCCCCGCATCCATACGGCCACTGCCGGAAACGGCTACGGCTCCGCTCGCCCGGAATTCGCTGGCCGGACCGGAAATCACCCGCCACGGTGTTCCGGCATGGCAGCCGGAACCGCCGCCGCCCCGAATCCCGCCTGCCGGGCAATTCTGGAGCACTCAGGCCTCCCGCACCGCCGAAATCCCGGCCTGCAGCGGGCAAAAAAAATCTCTATTTTTGGATTAGGGGGAAAGACTGGCGAAGAAAACAGGGTCCTGTATAATGATTATGGGATGATTTCAGGTTTGTCTGTTTCTCCCGCTTACCCATGCAGGACCAAATATGAATATTCTCGTTTTTCAGCACATAGACTGCGAACATCCTGGAATCTTTCGCAAGTTTCTGGAGAAGGATGGGCTTGAATGGACTGCGGTTCATCTGGACCGGGGCGATGAAATTCCCAATCTCGATGATTATCAGGTGATGTGGGTGATGGGTGGACCTATGGATGTCTGGGATGTCCAGGATAATCCATGGCTGGTGCCAGAGAAGGTTGCGATTCGAAAATGGGTTCGCGAGTTGCAGAGGCCCTTTCTTGGCCTGTGTCTTGGCCATCAGCTGTTGGCTGATGCGCTGGGTGGTACCTGTGGTCCGCAGCGCCCCCCCGAGATAGGAGTGTTGGAGATTGAATTAACCCGGAAAGGGCAGGAAGATAAACTATTTGAAGGCATGCCTTTCGTGCAGCGATGTCTGCAATGGCATTCTGTATGTGTAGCACAACCGCCCGAAGATGCGACTGTACTTGCGGTTTCAGATGTTTGCCATAATCAGGCAATGCGGGTAGGCAGATCTGCCTGGTCGATGCAGTACCATGTCGAAATCGAACCGGATACAGTGGATAACTGGAGCAAGGTACCTGCATACGAATCTGCGTTATTGCAGACGCTGGGTCCTGAAGGATTGTCTAAAATGCGCGAGTCGGTAACGACTCATTTGCCTGACTTCATGTCCAATGCCGAGCGGCTTTATCGTAATTTTATGGATCTCTGTCAGTAGCCGTTCGCGCATGCTTTTATCGATAGCTAATCGGCAAATTCGGCCTTGATTTTTTCAGTATGCTCGCCAATGGCCGGTACTTTCGGGATAGTTCCCCCGTCCTCCTCAATGCCGATTTTGAAAACCGGCTTGTCTGGCAGGTGAATGGACTGATTCCGGGATGAAATTCCGATCCTCCGCCTAAGTGCAGGATGAACGGACAATTCATCAATGGCATTGACAAAACCATGTGCAATATCAGCCTGTTTGAGTAAACTTGACAAGTCATCACGGGAATTGACAAGCGTTACTTCGTGAACTAATTCATCAAGACGATCCCGGTTGTCGACCCGGCTGTTGTTGGTGGAGAACTCGTCATCATCAGCCAGCTCGGGTCGACCCAGTAC
>VXPI01000358.1 GCA_009839585.1 Gammaproteobacteria bacterium | reverse complement strand
GAAATTGCCACTGCAACACTGGCACATCTTGCAGCCTCAACACCAATGGAATTCCTGGTCAATACTACCGATCTTCACAGCTACAACAATGAATCAACCGGGATTCCTGTTCCGAAAGTGGCCGGAGGAAGGCTTTTTGCATCAGACCAGCCTGGCCTTGGCGTTAAGCCAGACCTTAATTCTCTTGGCAGTCCAGTAGCCATTTATACGACATGATCCGGCAGATACTTGTGTTGCGTGTTTGAATTGCAGTGAAGCCCTAATCCTGAAATAGGGTGTACCATGGCAGGCACGGGCATTATGCACCATGGGTTTCAATGCCGGATCTGGAATCATCCACCGGGTGCAACGCCAGACCCTCGAAAACCACGCCATGCAGGGCGTTGGGGGACCTCCACGTTTTCCATTTATGGATTAGGGTGAAACAGCGATACGCTGGATCAGATTATTTCAGTTTATAATTCCCCGGAATTTAGCAGGGAGACGGCGGATTTCAGTATCGTATGGGTGGGTTGCAGGGAGCGATAATGCAGTGGTTCGGCAAGTTCAGATTCCGTAAATGCACAGAAGGAAAAAAGTAATTGGCAGGAGGCCGGTTTGGCAACCACAGATAAATATCACATACAACTCGCAGTTTTTCACAGCATGCATCAGATAAGAGTGTGCCAGGCATATATGGAGGTAGTTTAGTTTGGCAGGTCGCAACACTGAACAGGCTCTAAACGTTATTTTGGCCAGTGTGCTACGCGATATGAATCCGCAATGGGGTGATCACATAGAGGCCGAGCAGACTCGTAATTTCGTTGATAAAAAGGGTCGACAACCTGACATTTTAATTCGCCATCCCAATGGGTTTCCCGTAATTGTGGAAACCGAGTTCGCGCCGGGCAGCACCGTCGAAAAAGATGCGACGAGCCGACTAGGCGAAACGTTACAGCTGGACGGTACTCCCGTAGAGCAAACCATAGCAGTGCGCATGCCATCCAGGCTGAGTACCGTGAGTCAAGGTGATTTGGCTGGATTGATTCAAGAAACAACCGACTTTGAATTTTGCGTATTTTCCATGGAGTCGAGTGGTTTTGTCCGGTGGCCAACGGAAGGCTGGCTTAGGGGAGGCGTAAAGGACTTGGCCGCACTCATTGAACATGCATCGCTTTCGGAAAGCCGCATTGAGAGCGGAGCCAGAATCCTTGAAGATGGTATTGCACAGGCAAGCTTCATTCTCCGGGAAGCAGGCATGGAAGCGCCTGATATGCTTGCCATAATCGCAGAGGAGCTAAGACAGCAGGATTGCGAACAAACTTCTCGTATGGCGATGGCTATTGTTGTCAATGCGATGATGTTCCATGCCGCCATTGCCGGATACGATAACATCAAGACACTTGACGCTCTTCACAGTGAACTGGGTTGCTTGTCGAAAGGACGGCTGCTTGAACATTGGCATTACATCTACACAACCATCAATTACTGGCCAATCTTTTATATTGCCAAACAGTTGATGTCGCCTATTCGGGACAGTACTGCAAATCGGATACTGTTTCGGTTGGAACGAGTCGTAACCGATCTTGCGAATCTTGGTGCCACCAGCCAGCTCGATCTAAGTGGCAGAATGTTTCAGCGTCTCATTGCAGATCGTAAATTTTTGGCCACCTACTACACGTTGCCGAGCTCGGCAGCATTGCTGGCTGAGTTGGCTGTCTCGCGTCTCACCGTTGACTGGTCGGATGCACAAGCCGTCACGGCACTGCGCATTGGAGATTTTGCATGCGGTACGGGTGCGTTGCTGAACGCTGCATATGGATCCATGATGTCAAGACATAGGTATGCTGGCGGTGATGACGGGGCCATCCATCCGCAAATGCTGGAACGAGTGTTAGTGGGTTCCGATATCATGCCATCGGCAGTGCATTTGACTGCAACGGTTTTGTCCAGCAGGCATCCAAATGTCAAGTTTGGAGATACTTCCATTGGGATATTGCGATACGGGGTTCCGGAAAAGGGAAGTGGACATAAGATAAGTCTGGGTGCACTGGATTTTGTCGAAGAAGAATCAACCATACCGATCTGGGGTACAGGTCATACGATAGTTCGTGGCATGAAAAAAGATGCCAAACAGGAATTGCATATCGAGCATGCATCTTTCGATTTGGTTATTATGAATCCCCCTTTTACACGTCCTACAGGTCAGGAATCGGAGAGAATTGGTGTTCCTGTGCCGTCTTTCGCTGCTTTCGGAAATGATGAGGAGATTCAGAGAACCATGTCGGACCAACTCCAGAAAATCACAAAAACCGGCATGGCGGGCGATGGGCAGGCCGGATTGGCATCCAACTTTATCGACCTTGCACATAAAAAACTCAAGCCCGGTGGTATTTTGGCGCTGATATTGCCATCTACGTTCATACAGGGAGATGCATGGGAAAAATCACGAACCTTGATTAGAGAACATTATCAGGACATTTCTATCTTGAGTATTGCCGCCACCGGGACCACCGACCGTGCTTTTTCTGCTGATACAGGGATGGCTGAAGTGATGGTCATCGCCACTCGATGCAAGGAAGAGAAAACGCCTGACAAACCTACCGCCGTTTATATCAACCTGTACAGGACACCCCATTAGATTCTGGTAGCTTTCGAA
>VXPI01000200.1 GCA_009839585.1 Gammaproteobacteria bacterium | reverse complement strand
GTGTGGAAATATTCCGAAAATTGTTTCGGGCTTTTCAGGGCGCATTATAAGCAAAATAGTGTTGAATTTCGATAAATATATTTTCCCTATGAGCAAATACGGGAAGAATATCCGGGGAGAGCGGCTGTCAAGGCATCAAGATGAATCGTCAAGATAATCCAGAATGGCATCCCGGTCCCCGTCACACTTTGGAATGGCATCACGAGTATCGTGATCCCGATAGTCCGAGAACTTGATCGGATTCCCGGACATCCGAAACATCAAACCCTGTTCACCCTCTGCCGTAACGACCATATTTCTGGAAAGCACCTGGGGATCTTCAACTACTTCCCTGACGTTGTTAATCGGTCCGCATGGAATGCCATTTTGATTGAACAATTCAAGCCACTCAGACACCGACTTCCCTTCAAGTGCACGCTCAAGTTCACGATACAGGCTTTCATGGTGCTCGGTTCGACTGCCATTTGTGGTGTAGCGTTCATCCATGATCAGGTCCTTTCGTCCCAGCAGCTCGCAAAGACGCGCAAACAGGCTGTCGTTGCCAACAGCCAGTACCAGATACTCGCCATGCTGTGCCCGCAAGCCGGAAAAGGGCGTGATCGATGGATGCCGCATTCCAATAGGGCCGGGTATCTGGCCATCCGCAAAAAACCGTCCGATCGCATTTTCCAGAATTGCAACCTGGCAATCCAGCATGGCCACATCCACTTTTGTCCCACGCCCGGTGATTTCACGATCATACAAGGCCGCCAATACCCCCGAGAGACCAAACAGTGCCGCCGTAATGTCGCCTAGGGAAGTACCCACCCGTACCGGGCGGTCTCCAGCATGTCCGGTCAGGCTCATGATGCCGCCCATCGCCTGTGCTACAAGATCATAGGCCGGACGGTCCCGATAGGGACCGGTATGACCGAATCCCGAAACCGCAGCATAGATCAGCCGGTCGTTCTCTTCGCTAAGACGCTTCCAGCCAAAATCCAGTTTCTCCATGGTGCCCGGTTTGTAATTTTCGACCAGGACATCTGCCTTTTTCACCAGTTTCATGAAAATCTCCCGATCTTCTGGATTCTTGAGGTCCAGAGCAATGCTTTCCTTACCTCGATTGATACTTGCAAAATAAGCCGATTGTCCTTCGACAAACGGACCGAAATGGCGAGCATCATCACCCAGGCCAGGTCTTTCGACCTTGATCACTCTGGCCCCCATTTCAGCCAGCATCATGGTCAGATAAGGTCCCGCCAGAACCCGGGTCAGATCAACCACAACCACCCCCTGCAAAGGAGTCTGGCGAAGCGGATTTCTCAAGGAGGACTCACCCATCTTCCAACGCCTGTCGTACGCAAGACTGAAAGAACACCGTTCCGGGTTCACGCTCGGGAGATAGTACACCGCGATCATAATGACCTGCCTGCAAATTCTCCTGAACCCGAGTACAGATATCGATGTCTTCCTGCATGACCTGATTTGAGAATCGGATCGTCTCGGTTCGTTCCCTGTCGTCAATTTCCGGTCGAAACCAGAACCATCGATCAGTTCTGGACTGGTTGACCTCCAGTGGCCAAATGCGCTCCACGTTAAAGCTACCTTCCCCAAAATGCATGAGCAGGCCGGGAAACTTGTAGGCCCAGTATCCGGGACTTCCACTCTCGCGATTGACCACCTCAAATCCTACGTATTTCCCATCCTCATGGGCAGTGATTCGAATCTCCGGCATCAATGAACGACTCAAATCACGGTGTATCGTTGCCAGATGATATCCCTCAGCCGAGTTATCGCTGTAATTTTTCCAGTTCGCCGGGAATGTGTTGGAAAGCCTGACATGAAACTCCATGTCTGCAACGGCGGGGAATTGTTCTGTCAGTTTGACGACTCCGCCCAGCCACTCGTTCAGCCCCTGACACTCGGCATCCAGACAGACAAAGACCAGCGAATTCCATGTTGCAACCCGGATCGGAAACAGGCTGTATCGCGTCTTATCGAAGTTCCGGTCAAAACCGGGTGCATTCAGGAGTTGTCCATCCAGATTGTAACTCCACGCATGATAGGGGCAGGTAAAGCGCGTCAGTTTTCCGGTTCGCTTGATACATACAGGCGAAGCCCGATGCCGGCAAACGTTCAAATAACCCCGGAGCTGGTGAGATTGATCCCGACAGATTACAATCGACTGGCCGGAAATATCCGAGGTTATGTATTGGCCGGATTCGGCGAGTTCAGCCTCGGGACAGATAAAGCACCAGTTGCGTTCAAAAATCCGGGTACTCTCCTTGCGAAAAATTTCGGGAGAGTAGTACCAGTCAGCGGGCAGTGATTCGATCAGGTTTGACACGTTAGAGCCTTGCGTGATTGATCAGTAATAAACTCTCTGACAGGTGTGACATGACTTCCAGGGGCGCTGATAATGTCCAGATAAAACGTCGATGGTAATCGACAAATCCACCATCGGGTGGTCGGGTCAGTCCAAGCATGGACAACTCCACTTCCTGAACGATGACGGGTCGGCAAGCCAAAAAAGCCAAATAATTACTCGTAATTAGTGTCTGCCCAGAAAACCTCGTTATTCTACCAGTGAAGGGAAGATTCTCCGGAAAAAACTCCTGAGGGGGAAGGTGCCGGTGAGCAGAAACCGGGATCCGTGCGCCGCATCACCG
>VXPI01000357.1 GCA_009839585.1 Gammaproteobacteria bacterium | reverse complement strand
ATCCTATTCTTGTCACCGCCGGAGGATGCCGGTAACCAGCAGATAGATTCCGGGCAGGAGATACGTAACTTGATGCTTGATTTGCTGGTCTTGCCCAAGGTCGAAGATGTTCGACATATCCCTCGAGAACAGGCATTTGATGAATTCAAGCGGGAATCCGGCCTGTCCGGTATATTGGACAGGTTGCCAAACAATCCCTTGCCTGAAATTCTCCTGATCAGTACCGTTGATAACATGGATGCCGAGAATATGAGGTTGCTTATTGAACGTCTTGAAAGAATCCCGTTGGTTGCCAGCGTTACACACGACCGGGTATGGCGAGAGCGTTTTGAGGCGGTGGCTTCGTTGTTTCAGAATATTTCTCTTGTGATCGGTACTATCATGGGGCTAGGTGTATTGCTGATCGCCGGCAATACGGTACAGACGGTGGTTCAGAGTCGAAGCGAAGAGGTTCAACTGCTTGATCAGCTTGGAGCGACTTCCCTGTTTATCGCCAGACCATTTTTATACTATGGCTTGATCATTGGGATTGCCGGAGCCCTGGTTTCCCTGGTTCTGGTTGTAATCTGTCTGAATGTGTTCGGAGAGCCGGTCAATCGACTGGCTAGTCTGTATGGCAGCGATTTCAGGATTCAGCCTTTTGCATTGACGTATTGGTCAAAAGTAATCGTTGCTTCGGGTGCTTTAGGATGGGCGACTGCCGGGTTGACTGTCGCAACATACATACGTCGGTTGAGGACTAACGCGAGCGGAAGGTAATTCGTCCTTTCGTCAAGTCGTAGGGGGTGAGTTGTACGGTGACCTTGTCCCCGCGCAGAATGCGTATGTAGTGTTTGCGCATCTTGCCGGAGATGTGTGCAATGATTTCGTGTCCGTTTTCGAGTTCGACACGAAACTGGGTATTGGGCAGGGCCTCAACGATTGTGCCCTCCATTTCTATACTTTCTTCTTTTGCCATAAAATCCCGGTTCAAGTCCTCTCGGCAAGTTGAGTGAGGCGGTATTATATACTGATAGCTCCCCATACTGAGATCATTTATCCATAACCGATGACTACAGAGGCTCGATCGCCGGGAGTAAACCAGAATTCACAAGCGACACCCATGGAATAGGCCGGGCAGAAAGCACATACAACATTGCAGTGCAGCTCAAAATATGCCAGGTCCGGGAAATAACAGTGGGGTAGCGAGTTAAAGGTTCTCGGGATTTGACTGCTTACAGTAGGCATCAATTTTGAGGTTGATGACTTTACATTTTTCTTAACTGGGATCCAGCCACAATCCAGGATATACAAACGCCCCTGAAATTTGCTCGCAATCCTTTTCTGTCACGCCTTCGGCCCTTGCAACCCTGTACCAGCGATTACGCACTATCCTCTCCATGTTGTGGATTGCCGTTTCTGCTTCTTCCCGTTCCAGTAGATATCGCTGGTGTTGTGACAACAGGTTCTTGAAATTTGCATAGCGGCCCGCATCGCCGCAAATCAGGGCAAGATCACGCCGTTGAATTCCAATCGGTGTTGACGGAATCAAGTCGTAGGCAGGAGACAGGCGCCAGTTCGTATCCAGTGCGATGATGGCGTGATTCCTCGGATGGTCATCTGTATTCGAGATCAATGCGTTGAAGCACATGCGTCGAAACAATTCCCGAGCATCCTGCAGTGGTTTTGACGAGATCCGGCGCAGCTCTTCGGCCAGCAAAATGTAGGACCATTTGTGGCGTGATGAATAGGACTCTTCCGCACGCAATATTGTCAGAGCACTCAACAGGCGCGCTCGAAGATAGCCAGCATCAACTTTGGTGCGGTCAAAACGCCTGACGAGAAGCACATCCTGATTGCCCGCTTGCACAATGCGGCTCTCCGCAGCCTGAATGCCACATTCACGGGCAAGTTTTAACATTGAGTGTTCAACGCGTGCATGATTCCAACGATCGTCTGGATGGCTGAATTTTGCAATCCACAGGCTGTTATCGTCTTCAATAACTGCTTTCGGTCGTGCGCCGCCCATGGACGTGCCGTCAAGCAGCAACTCTCTGACTTGCTCGACATTCTTGCCTGTCGAAAGTTCTGAATCGGTAATGACTGCATCAGCCATCTGTTGCAGTTCGGTCAAATGGAGAGTGCGTGAATAAACCCGCTTTGGAATTAGCGGGTTTTTGTCCAGTCCGAAGCTCAAGGCACCAGCCCGCTCTTCTGGTGAATAAAGCAGGTAATCGAATTCACCCAGACTGGTTTTGCCTGAATGTTTTTCGATTACCCGTCGGCCCCAGTAATCTGGACTCGCATCACGAAGTGCCCCAAAAATTCCGTCGAGCCGCCTCGTCTCAAAAATCTGTTGTGTCAGCTTGAGCTCGACCGGATCAATAGCAACAGCATTTGTGCGTTCAAGATAGCTTTGTGCATAGATAAACCTGCCGACCGGAGTCCTGTCTTGATCTACGGCTTGTTCAAACTTTCCGGCCGTTACGAACCTGGTCTCACCGGGTAGTGCCAGATATACGTAACACTCGTTTTTCATTGGGAAAGACTAAAAATCGTTATCCATGCTTTTCGCATATCGGGTACGTGCTCTCTGGCGTCCTAGAGTCAGAGACTGCCCCTCTACATCAAGTGTCGGATCTGCGATCTTTCCAAAAGGCTCAAGCAAGTCATACGCCCACAGC
>VXPI01000413.1 GCA_009839585.1 Gammaproteobacteria bacterium | reverse complement strand
GCCTCAGCCTGCTCTTTCACATAGTATTCAACAGCCTTGACGTCATGGTTGGTCGTGCTTTCGATCTGTTTGACTTTGAGTGCATCCTCAATCTCGAATTGATCAACGATTGCTCGAAGTGCATCAACCGTCTGATCGGAAAATTCAGCGATCTCGGGTAATTCAGGTTGTCTGGATAGGTGGATCAGCCATTCGATTTCGATTTTCACGCGTGCCTTGATCAACCCGAATTCACTGAATAATGGGCGCAAGGCGTCAACTTTTGAGTGGTAGCGACCATCGAGGGGTGAAATTGCGTTCAACGGGTTCAATGTGGGATTTGAAGGCATTATTCAATACGATCTTGATTGTAGGTCTGATGGATTACGCCACCGCCAATACAGGTTTCGTTATCATAAAACACAATTGACTGGCCTGTGGCAACTCCCCATTGTGGCTTGTCGAAGGTCACTTTTATGGTTCTGCGGGCAGCGGATGAAACCCGGCATCGCTGATCCGGCTGGCGATAACGGGCTTTGGCCATGCAATGGATAGGTGTTTCGGGCGGCTTTCCGCTTATCCAGTGCAAGTCCCCGGCGGTGAGGGAAGAACTCAACAGCGCCGGATGCTGCTTGCCCTGCACGGCATAGATCAGGTTTTTCTCGACATCCTTTCTGGCCACGTACCAGGGTTCGCCACCGCCCCCGATGCCGAGCCCCTGTCGTTGCCCGATCGTGTAATAACAGGCACCGTGATGCTGGCCCACGGTCTGACCGTCCAGGGTCGATATCTTCCCGGGATCTGAAGGCAGATATGATTTCAGAAAATCCATGAATTTTCTCTCGCCGATAAAGCAGATGCCGGTACTGTCCTTCTTGTCATGCACCGGGAGAGATAAATCCCGGGCCCGCTCCCGAACAGCCTGCTTGGTCATGTCTCCAACCGGAAAGCAGGACCTGCTCAAGGTCTCCTGATTCAGCGTGTACAGGAAATAACTCTGGTCCTTGTTGTCATCCAGTCCTTTCAGGAGCTTGAAATTCCCCCGGGCATTATCGATCCGGGCATAATGGCCGGTGGCAATACAGTCTGCGCCGAGGCTGACTGCCCAATCCAGGAATTCCCTGAATTTAATTTCCCTGTTACAGACGATATCCGGATTGGGGGTCCGGCCCTTGCGGTATTCGTCAACAAACCCGGTGAATACACGTTCCCAGTATTCCCTGGAAAAATTGATGGTCTTCAGTTCAATGTCCAGCAACTGACAGGTTTCCTCTGCATCTTTCAGATCTTCAGTTGCGGAGCAATAGTCCGCCGTATCGTCTTCTTCCCAGTTCTTCATGAATAGTCCTGTGACCTGATGGCCGTCTTCCACGAGTCTGGAAGCGGCGACTGAGGAGTCTACTCCGCCAGAGAGTCCTACCATGATGTTTGACATGGTCCGAGTTTCCGTAGTCAGCCCGGGACAGCGCCAGGGTTTGGCAATCCGTCAACATTGATCATGGCTGATGCCGTCTATTGATGACTCTACTCCAGAGCGAAAGATCTTCCCAATCCTCGCTTGCCTGAATTGCGGGGAGGTAGCCGTTGGGCTGAAACCAGGAATCTACGACGAAACGGGCGCCGTTTGACTTTTGGCGGATCTGCGCGGCCCAGTGCTGATCAATAATGGCTTGACGATAGGCTCTCTCGATTACTTCGAAATGCTGCAAAAGGCCTTGTTGTTCAAACAGACGCAAGTAGGTAGTGGTATTGGTGGATTCGTCGATACAATCCTGCTGGCCCGGAAACAGGTCGCGGTAATTGTCGATCAGGGGCAGGGACATGGCCACATCCTTGTGTGTCGGCGTGTGTCGCCCGATTACTTCCTCCATCCAGCCTATGGCATGCTTGATTTGCCGGAGTTCTTCCTGAGGTGTCTTGGCAGGCGGGTAAAACCAGTTGGCAACTTCCAGCCATTCATGTTCGGGCAGGCTGACGGTTGACCGATTCTTGCATCCAAAGTCATAGCAAACCGTTATCGCATCCAGACTGGGTTCGGGCACGGGCGGATCGACCTCTTTGGCCTGCAGTGAACCCGCCATTGGCAGGGTGCAGACCACTGCCAACAGGCATGTTCTAACCGGCATGAATTGTTTGAAAAACTGCATCATTGGGCAGGCGCTTTCCAGACTCGAAATCATCAATGCATTTTAGCACTATCTGATTTCTGAGATTATCGCGGTTTTCTTCAAGGGTTCTTCGATCCAGCCACAGGACTTCCTCGATTTGGGCGTCTATTTCGTGGTCCTCGACCTGTTCGAGCAAAGTCCCGCAAAAGGCAAACCGGAGATAGGAAATGCCGGTCGGGTTCCTCATGTAATAGATGCCCACCAGTGCTTCCGGATCGAATCGCCATCCGGTTTCTTCGAGACATTCCCGGATAACTGCTTCCTGCAGTGTTTCATGCTCTTCAAGATGGCCGGCTGGCTGGTTGAACATTGAATTGCCGAGAATTCGCTCCTTGACCATCAGGTATTTGCCGTGGTCTTGTGCGATCGCGGCTACCGTAACATGCGGGTACCAGGGTGCTGGTCGTTCAATTGTTGTCATGACTGCCCTGAAAGCTGGCTGGATCCTGAACATGTCCGGACCGCCTGAAAAAATCCGGTGACAGGGTTTCGATAAAGCGACTGGCCTGCGCAGAGATAAACTT
>VXPI01000236.1 GCA_009839585.1 Gammaproteobacteria bacterium | reverse complement strand
TTTATAACGTATTGATATTTAAATAAAATAATTATTTTTCACAGTACCCACAGGGCTTACTACAACAACAAAATGAAATTTAAATTAAATAGAAATGTTTTAGTGTCTCCGCTGACATTGTTAAACAGTGTCATTGAAAAGACACAAACATTACCCATACTGTCCAATATTTATTTCAGTATTGACAATGGTGTGCTTACCTTGATCGGATCAGATCTTGAAGTTGAAATCACCCAGACCATTGAGAACGTAAAAAGCGAGAATGGATCATTTACTGTTTTGGGTAAAAAAATCATGGATATCATCAGGGCACTCCCCGAGAATGCCGAAATCTCATTTGACCATGACCCCAGTAATCATGATCTCATCGTAAATTCAGGGAAAAGCCGGTACAAGCTTAAAACATTACCGGCAGACAACTATCCAAAACTGAAAACCGATGATTGGGAAGAGCGATTCAGGATAAATTCGAAAGTCCTAAAGGAGACGATCGACAAAGTTTCATTTTCGATGGCTCTGAGTGACCACCGTTTTGCCTTGAACGGAGTATCGTTTTTTATAGAGAACAGGCAGTTGACTGCAACCGCGACCGATGGGCATCGACTAGCCAGAACGAAAATTGACCTGGAAGTGGACACGGAAAACGAAAGGCAGGTGACCATTCCCCGTAAAGCGGTTTCTGAAATCAGTAGAATGATCGATATTGATTATGCCCGTCCAGACCAATCAAAAGAAGACCGCAAGAAATCTGCTGATACGTCGATGGTTACCTTTGAATACTCCCGGAACCATATTCGGTTTACAGCACCGGGAAGAGTTCTTATCGCGAAACTGATAGATGGCAAGTATCCCAAATTCGATGATGTGCTCGAAGCAGGCGAAGACAAGATCATGCTTAGCCTTGATCGGCGAAAACTAATCGACATCCTCTCTCGAGTTGCTGTTATCGGTGACGACAAGTACAAAGGCGTAGGCATTCGCCTGTCTCTGGCTGATAACAAATTGAAGATCAGCGCCAATACAACCGAACAACAACACGCGTATGACGAAATGCAGGTTGACTATGATGGTGAGGAAATACAGTTTGGATACAACGCTAGTTATTTGCAGGACATATGCAGGGTTGTCCAGAAGGACAAGGTTGATGTAACGCTCGATAACGGGAGCAATATATGTTATTTCCACCAACTCGATGATGAACATTCAGTGTGGCTGGTTATGCCGATGAGATTGTAGGACCTGGCAAATATTACAACCTCAATCCACTCAAGCAGGGTGCTCGACGGTGCCTGACGAATTCAGGCGTACCAGTTGACCTGATTCACGAATACCGGTCGAGGAAGGACAACAAACTGGACCACGCCCGGGATGGTCCAGGCTTCAATGTTTCATGTGAAACATTTCGCTGTATTGTGTGCCAAGGCGATCTTGATTTTCCATGATTCGCTTCAACGGAGCGGAAAACCCAAATCTTGGCGTTCCGGGCTTCAGCTGACATGCTCTCGGCAGGGTATATCAAGAACTCAAGTGATATGAAACATCCAGATTGCCAGAGCACATGCGGCAGTCGGACCCTGTTTTCATTCATTCGGGATGTCAGAATCGATTGCAGAATTCTGCCGAAAAAGGTGTTCCCCAAGCTTCTCTGGTTACGGTAGCCTGCCGCACAGATTCAGCAGGGTTTGAGTGCCCTAATCCATAAATGGAGCAGTCCGTGTCAGGTGCGAAGTCCCATGCGCCGGGGGTTTCAGCCCCGAAGCCGGAATCACCCACTGGGTAAAACTGCGAACCTTCAAGAACCACGTTATGCAGGGCGTTGAACGCATTTCCATGTTTTCTATTTTTGGATTAGGGGAGTGCAACCCATGCAACAAAATGCAACGCAGATCGGTTATAATCCAGGGTCGTAATTTCCATTCAATCAGAATTTTGGGAAACGGGTTGTTGCCTCGCATTTTTACCGAATGTTTCACGTGAAACATTGATCGATTGTTTTTCCCAGTTTCGTTTATTTCCACAAGTTTCTGGCTAGTTCTGGAACCTTCTTCCGGTGATAAGCACCGCTCGTTATTGTTGCACTATGGCTGATCTGGAATCAGAAACCTATGACTCAAATAGCATCCAGGTCCTGAAAGGCCTGGAAGCTGTTCGCAAACGCCCGGGCATGTATATCGGCGATACTGATGACGGGAGCGGCCTACACCACATGGTCTTTGAAGTTGTCGATAACTCGATTGACGAGGCCTTGGCTGGATATTGCAGTGTGGTCAGAGTGGAAATTCACCCCGATCAATCCATTTCAGTAACCGATGATGGTCGGGGAATCCCAACTGGCGAGATTGAGGAGGAAGGGTGCAAAAGTGCAGCAGAAATCATCATGACTGTGTTGCATGCCGGGGGAAAGTTTGACCAGAACTCATACAAGGTTTCTGGTGGGTTGCACGGGGTAGGCGTTTCCGTGGTCAATGCACTTTCACAAAAACTGCAGCTTGAGATCAAGCGGGACGGAAAAATCCATTACCAGGAATACGCTGACGGAGAACCCCTGGAAGATTTAAAAGTCATTGGCGATACAGGAGTATCAGGAACGCGAATTACCTTTACCGCAAGCCCCGATGTGTTCAGCCATATTGAATACCTGACAATTATACACATCTGACGCTCCCGACGAACA
>VXPI01000011.1 GCA_009839585.1 Gammaproteobacteria bacterium | reverse complement strand
TCTACGGCTCGTGGGCGCGGAGTGGTGATTAAGCGACAGTTCCAGCTTCGGGCTGAAACTCACGGCGCATGGGACTTCGCACCTAACACGGACTGCTCTATTTATGGATTAGGGAATAGAATGACGGAAGCGACCAAGAATAGATATCTTGTTTTCATGGAAAATTCTTTGGTTCAGATTGGCGAATTCGGGAGATTGATGCCGGACAATGTTTTAGAGTTCGCGGCACCCCGTTGCTAGTACGGGGTTTTCTTCATATTCGAACATTCAAGCACCCCCGGTTGCGGTAGTTATGAGATACCCTGCCGGGGTTCTTTTGTCCGGGCCAGGTGTGCAGGTTCCGTCCTGAATTCCGCGCCTGTAAAATCCACCACTGCCACCAAGCGTAAATCCACTACGGTTTTTAGAGAGAATCCGAGAGCCTCGTCTACTTAATTTTGGCTTCCTTGTAGATAACGTGCTTGCGAACCATCGGATCGAACTTCTTGATTTCCATTTTTTCGGTCATGGTCCGCTTATTCTTTGTGGTTGTGTAATAGTGGCCTGTGCCAGCTGAAGAAACCAGTTTGATTTTATCTCGCATGATGACTTTCCTCCTAGGCCGGGTTTCTGACTTTTCGTGCACCGATATCGGTCAGCACCTGCTCGATCCCTTTCTTGTCGATAATTCTCAAGCCAGCGGCCGAGATACGCAAGTGAACCCAGCGTTTCTCGCTTTCGACCCAGAATCTACGACGATGCAGGTTCGGCAGGAACTTGCGCTTGGTCTTGTTGTGGGCGTGCGACACATTATTTCCCGTGATCGTACGCTTACCGGTTACTTCGCATACTCTGGCCATTTGTCTTGCCTTTTCGCTTGTGGATTGTTTAGAGGGTGTCGATTTATACCAGAAATGCAGCTGAATTGGTAGTACTTTGTTTCGATGCCAGTTCTGGGGTCTTGCTCATATTATCAATGCCGGATCTGTTCCTTGCTCAACCAGGATATTGCTACACGGGGACTAGGGTAATTTCACGCATTCTTTCCCGTGTCCTCCTCCATCTCCTGCCCGGTTCCCGGACCCCGTGCAAGAACCGGCGCGCAGACCTCAGGTATACCCACATCGACCATAACGTCAGTAGCGCCGCCACGTAGAACACTGCCTCCCCAATCCGGAATACCGTGCACTGGCTGCGCATACAGTAGCAACAGGATCGACGTCATCTGGAACACCGTCTTGAGCTTGCCCGCCAGCACCGCCTCCCGTGACCTCCCGCTGACCGGGAACTCCAACGCCTCATGCCGGTACGCCTGTACAAGACACCACACCGCAACCCATGAATCCAGTGCAGAAGCGGACCAACCAAGCCCTCTCTCCAAACCGTGTCTATCAGAGACAAAAACCGATTTGTTAAACACCATGCATCCGATCGTGAATCCGGCGTGCAAGCACCGGGCTGATTCCGGGCACTCGGCTCAATTCCTCTATTCCGGCACGCTTTACTTCCCGTATACCCCCGAAATACCTTAGCAGATCCCGCCTTTTTTTCTCTCCAATACCCTCGATATCCTCAAGCAGCGACGATGTCCGTGCCTTGGAACGGCGCTGCCGATGCCCGGTAATCGCAAATCGATGAGCTTCATCGCGAATCCGTTGGATCAAATGTGATTCTGGAGAAGTCGCTGACGGTACTCGTGGCACACCCTGGCCAACCAGATGCAGCTTCTCATGGCCAGAACGCCGTTCCGGGCCTTTCGATACCGCAAGCAACTGGACGAGATGATTGATCTGGAGCCGCTCGAAAACTTCTACCGCCACCCCCAGCTGGCCCTTGCCCCCATCGATCAGGACTAGGTCCGGCAATTGTCCGTCATTCTCCAGCACCCTCTGGTATCGCCTCTCAATCGCCTGTGCCATGGCCTGATAGTCATCACCCTCGGTAATTCCGGCAATATTGAAACGACGATACGCTGACTTCACTGGGCCTGCCCGGTCAAAGACCACACAGGAAGCAACCGTCCGTTCACCTTGGGTATGACTGATGTCAAAGCATTCAATCCACTGTGGTGACTCTGCCAGATGAAGATAGCTGGCCAGTGCGTCAAACTGGCCGCCGATCTGCTCCCGTTCACTCAGATGCTGCCGCAAGCGATCCTGGGCATTGATTTTCGCAGCTTCCACCCACTTGGCCCGATGTGTCCTGACCCGTTGCTTGATGGTAACCCGATAGCCACTCTCCAATGAAAAAACCTGTTCAAGCGAGGCTCGGCTGTCCATTTTCTCGGCAATCAGGATTTCTCGCGGAATAGTCGTACCCAAATAGAACTGTGGCAGGAAATCCTCCACTAGTCGCGAGGGGGTACGATCCAGCGGATTCGACTGAATGTCCAGTCGGGAGCCAAGATTGCGACCCCGTCGAATTGAGACCACATTGAAACAGACCATGCCGGATTCAACAGCAACCGCAACCACATCCGCATCTTCCTGCCCTGCCGATATGTACTGGCGCTCACGAATTCTCTGCAAAGAGGCAATCCGGTCGCGATAGATTGCCGCCTCCTCATATTTCAGGTTTCTCGATGCCGTCTCCATGCGCTCAGCCAGCTCCTCGATCAATACCGCATCCCTGCCCTCCAGCACCACGATCGACTGGCGCAAATCCTCGGCATACTTGTCTGCTTCAATACGCCCTACACAC
>VXPI01000372.1:537-2706 GCA_009839585.1 Gammaproteobacteria bacterium | reverse complement strand
ATCAGTGGCGTCTTGTCGACATAGTAGTAGCCCCCTTCACGGAGAGTGGAAAAGGTCTGGATCCCCAGAGGCAGGGGGCGGCGTTCTGTCCGGACTTCTGCATTCATGATGCAGCCATCTTACCACAGCGAGGGAGAGTAGATACATATTCTCCATGATTGGAATTGCTGGAACCGGGGTTTTGGATAAAATGTCATAGCAGGCACACATAAGCGGATCCATGATTTTTTGTTGCCAATGGTTTATCTGGTCACGAACATCAGCAAACACTATTTAGACTGAAGTTACAGCTTGAAGACGATTTAACATATTGTGTTTTTTTCAAAAACGGTGATTTGCGGTGGTTTGTTTCTGGGAACGCTATGCGAGCCGAACACCGAGCAACCGAAAGGCTTCGCGTTGCAGTCCGGTGGGCGAGTGACCATGTCGAACGGTTCGGTGCCAGGCAGACGGGGTGCGGCCCGGTTTCTGGTGACGGTGGCTAGGTACTGGAGCAAGGTTTGCAGGCTGTGCACAGATCGTCCGTCGGCAAGATGCCCGGTAGCCAGCGCCCGCTCGATGCGCTCCTGACGCCCCAGCAACCAGTCCATGGCCGCATACAGGTCATCCTCGTCGACCGCTCCCAGTTCCAGGGTATCGGCCAAGGTACTGCCCGCAGTGACTTCAGCCATCCGGAGAGATTGCCAGGGTACGCTTCCGGACCTTTCCATCCTCGCGCCATCCTTCACGCAGGAGAAGTAGAGCGGCGAGTTTCGGTTGGGAACGTTCTCGATATACATGGGAATGATTGCAGGACATGCACAAAGAAAAATCAAGGCAATATAGTCTATTTACATGGAAACAAGGAAACTGCATGCCAACACACAGTCTCCATCCGAATCAAGTGCTCGCACTCAAAATCATCTGAAAATCACCGGGAACTTCCGTTTGGAGGTGAGGGTTCTCACTACAAGATGATGCCGGGACAGCCAAGGCTGTACTCGACCCGGAAGAAATTCTGTGCACATCCTGATCTGTGCCGGTGGAATGGGGAACAGAGAACCATCCAATGCCCCTTCGGTGAATTGCAAGATTGCGCTTGATCTTCTGGTCAGTCGAAAATGAAAGGGCTATTGAAATTCCGTCTTCGAAATGAGCTTGTTGTGCTGGAGCAGAGTTTTCGCATTCGCAAAATCCTGTAGTTTGACTATGGGGGATCGCTCTCCCGGAAAATAGAGGACAGACTGTGCACAAATTGGAGATATCAGCTTGTTTGTTTCAAGCAGGGAAACAAACTCTGTTCAAAGGTGCCAGCGGAATCACAATCCGCTGTCATCCCAATACCATAGACCCAGACTATGCGCCCCTGATACAAAATACACGGTATTAAGCGACGCTCCCAGGGAGGAATACGATGGGACTGCTGGAGTTTTCGAATCATCGAGGATGTCGGGCACTTTGGTAGCCTGATCATTTTATGCCCACAATGCCAGGCGAAGTCTAATCCGGCCGCTGGGGCAAGCCAGCTTTGCGGAAAACCAGAATCACTCTTGACAAATCGCAAGACAACACCGATTTCCTGCAGTTTTGCAATTCCATCGTCCCAGGAAACAATACCCGGTCCGGGAATTTCAGTATCGACCAATCTAGTCAGGTAAATTTTACGATCAAAATACCGAACTTTCCCATCTTCCATCGAAAGTTCTGCGTACCGTGTTGAACTGTTTTTCATTTGCCCCAAAAAACTGTCCATCTGTTTATCGGTGGGGGAGGAACGCCCCGATTGATGCAGCCAGAACCTCATCAATCCAGAAACCAGGTTCTCATCATTAAGGTCAACATTCGACAGATTGACCGGGTCGGCAAGACACAGGACACTCCTTGCACCGTATTCAACAATTTCCGAAAATCTTTCTGCTAACGACCTCTCGTAATTCTGGCTGATCTGACGACAGAATTCCGTAGCCTCGATCAATCTCTTCCGTGTAACTCGCCCCCTTGCATAGAGGACAGGCAATAGACGGTTTCGTAGATAATTACGATCAGCATCATTCCGTGCATTTGAGGGATCATCAATCCAGTCAAGACCGTGCTCAACTGCATACGTCTGGATCTGCTTCCTGTTAAATCCGAGCAGCGGTCTCATCAATTGAACAGGAGAGCCATGAAGGATGGGTCTTGCAGGACGAA
>VXPI01000372.1:0-527 GCA_009839585.1 Gammaproteobacteria bacterium | reverse complement strand
TTTCTGCCTGATCATCTGCATGATGGGCAGTCAGAACCACCCCCCCGGGTTCAGCCAGACATGTTAGCCAGCGATAGCGGAGATCGCGACTCCTTGCTTCTACATTTGATATTGATTTCAGTTTATTGTCAGCACTACTTGAGACAAATTCTACTTGAAATTGTCTAGCCCACTGGCGACAGGTTTCCATCCATTGTTTCGAGTTTTCTTCCAGACCATGATCATAGTGTGCCGCGACCAGCACAATCGTATGATTATTGCTGGCGATAATTGACATGCCATGAAGGAGCACCTGTGAATCGCACCCCCCACTGTAGGCAACGACAATTTTCTGGTCCTTCCGAATTCCCAGATCAGTGAACAGGATTCGCTCTATACCTTCGGGGGAGAAATTCAAAATACTGACAGTTATTTCTTCGACTTGAGCGCGCCAAATTCCATCAGGCGGTTGTACCGCCTTTCCAGCAGATTATCGGCAGGAATGGCGCTCAGTGAATTCAACGCCTGGACAAGCGATGATTTCACAG
>VXPI01000419.1 GCA_009839585.1 Gammaproteobacteria bacterium | reverse complement strand
ACTACCCTTTATTATTTCTCAGCCCTGAACGGTTATCTGGTAGCCGGAACCGGGAACAAGGTTGAAGATTTCGGAGTTGGGTTTTTCACCAAGTACGGTGACGGCGGGGTTGATCTCAGCCCGATCGCTGATTTAAGCAAGAGCGAGGTTTATGCGCTTGGCAGGGAACTTGGCATTAGCGAGGAAATCATGCTGGCCAGCCCTACTGATGGACTGTTTGGCGACAATCGAAGCGATGCAGATCAACTCGGAGCCAGTTATGAAGAGCTTGAGTGGGCGATGTCTTTCGATGAAAGTCAATCTGGCAGGTTAAATTCCAGACAGACAGAGGTTTTGGAAATATACGGCAGATTACGCAAGGCAAATCGACATAAAATGCACCCCATCCCCGTTTGTGCCATACCGGAAGAGATGCGGAACAACTAGAATTTGTCATTTCACAAGCAACTGGCAGGCGGCACTGAATGGTCACTGCAATCACGGAAAAATATCATGAACAGACTTAACCCCGGAACGCCCTTCCCCGAGATTAGGGTCACCAATCTTGACGGAAATCCTGAAGATATAGGCAAACCCTCTGAAGATGCCGAATGGCGTGCAATTGTTGTCTATCGTGGCAAGCACTGCCCGATGTGCACCAAATACCTCAACAAGCTGGAAGACTATGTGCAGCAACTCAAGGACAAGGGCATTGAAGTGATTGCCGTGTCTGCAGACAGTCGAGAACAGCTTCTGGAGCACCTCGAAAAACTGGATATCAGCTATCCGGTTTATCACGGTTTGACTCTAGACCAGATGCAGGAGCTGGGACTTCGGATTTCGATGCCGAGATCAGAAACCGAAACCGACCATCGTTATGCCGAGCCCGGACTATTTGTGGTAAATAGCGATCTTGATCTGCATATTGTAGACATCTCCAATAATCCCTTCGTTAGGCCTGACATCGAGACCCTCGTAAATGGCCTGCAATGGATCAAGGAGAACAGCTACCCGACTCGCGGCACCTGGGTTGAGCATTGACAAAGCCGCAAACCTGATCAAATCGTCCATATAGTGCTTCCCTCTTTCTGGCGAGCATTCTCTAATCCGCTCACTTGAGGCAGAGATGCTGAAACCAGTAGATCAGTCCTTCAGGGATGGAGAAAACAACAGGGTTCGGCTGGATGCTGCCTATCGTATTTCCGAATCCGGGCTAAGCAATACAATCTCGGAGATCTACCGCAAACACGGACGAGATACGTGCCTTCTGCCGCTGTCTGCAGTTTCTGCTGCCGGCGGTGTTTATCAGCAGAAAACGCCCAGTGGCGAACCAATAATCGGGATTCTGGTCGGTGCCACTGCAAATCCAAAAATCCGCCACGGAAGCATCATCAATCTAGAATCGGTATCTCTGGACGAAATTGTCATTGATCACGAGAACATGGAAGTTTGTGCTGGAGCAGCGATTACCATCGACCAGCTTAACCATGCCCTGGCCGACACGATCTCGCCAGCCTACCGGGTTCCCGGCTCAGACCTCACAAGTTACTCCTATGCACAGGTTGGTTCTACGTTTATGACCGGAGGCATGGGCCCGCAGCGAAGATATTTTTCAGATAGCGCCACACAAATTCTCCTGCACAACGGATACCAGCTGGAAACCATTGATCGGGAAGAGCTGGTTCGTTATGCAGGAACCTATGGCTGGACAGGGCTGGTTAGCGCTGTTCGTCTCCGATACTGCAAACTCCCTGAAAATGAAATCGCATTCGCATTACCGATTCACAATGATTCCCGGGAAATATCAAGGTTGCTGGAACACCTGACCCAATTTTGCTTCTTTGAATTCGGACAGGGTCTGACAGTCAATTTAACTGGTGAACCGGATGTGATTATTGGACTGGAGCATGTTACTTCAGGATCAATGGAGCCATTAATACAGAATTTTTCCAGTAATGCTCATGCAAATCGTGCCAGACAGTTGTCACAGAAGTGCCGGGAAATGAATGCAGATGGAGTGTTGTTCGTTAATGGATGCACGAACCATCCGGTCGATGAATTCCTGAACTTGCTGATTGATGATTCAGACGGTGAATCCATCTGCATTGGCGGAATTGATCTGGAGTCTGCCGAGATTTTTCGATCTGCAAACGAGATGCGTGAACTTCGCGAGGCAATACCCTATGCAGCCCGAATGCGTGAACCGCATGGTGAGTATCGCCACAAGAACCATACCGATGCCAATATTCGTCTCAATCCCGAACAGACCGCTCTTTGCGCCGAAAACCTCTGGAACATCAATAAACGCTATGTCAATGAAATCGAGCAGTTCATTGAAGAGACGGATGGGTTACGGGGGGATATTATTGTCTACGGACACATGAACCCCTATGGACTGGACCCGCACAACAGGCTTACGATAGTTGCTGACAGTATCGATATCATCAACACTGCCAGAGAGTCCGTCAATCAGTTCCGCTCGGATTTTTATCGTCGACTCGGTGACATGTGCGAGCAAACCGCAAGTGAACTCATTGGTGGCGAGAAAGGTGCGGTTTCAGAACACGAAATAATTGAGGCATTAGGAGGCCTTCAATCAACACCATTGATTTTGGGAAACAAGTATCTCAGGCAAGTAGATGCCGTTTCATCTGCATCGCATAACTTCAATTGGCGCGCCTTTCACCTATATGGAAATTAGACAATCGATTTTGAATTCGTGAACCCTCGAA
>VXPI01000310.1 GCA_009839585.1 Gammaproteobacteria bacterium | reverse complement strand
CGTTTCCCTCGAACAGTTCCTGCAGGGTATCGACCAGCAGGCTCTTGCCGAAGCGGCGGGGCCGGGAGAGAAAGTAGAAACGCCCCTGCCGGATCATCTCCCGGATCAGGGACGTCTTGTCAACATAGTAGCAACCCTCGTTCCGGAGATTGGAAAACGACTGATAGCCGATCGGCAACGAGCGGTGTTCTGCACGGGTTTTCACATTCATCATATAACCATCATAGCATAGCAGCGTGCCCTAATCTCAAAATAGAAAACATGGAAATACGTTCAACGCCCTGCATGGCGTGGTTCTTGAAAGTTCGAAAGCTTCACCCAGTGGGTGATTCCGGCTTCGGGCTGAAACTCTCGGTGCATAAGACTTCGCACCTGACACGGACTGCTCTATATTATGGATTAGGGAAGCCCCATATGTACCTGAACCTTCAAAAACGCTCGCTTTTATTCCGTCCTCCGATAGCTCTGAAATGATTTTGATTTTTAATCAATTGTAGAACTTGACCATTATGCAAGAATCCCTTGTGCTAACATCTCGCCTCCTGTCAAGGAGTCATAAGACAGGTCTTGTGGGCAGTCGAGAACAAGAAAAAAGCGTTGACAGGCCCCATACACCCGTGAGGACAACCTTGCAAATGAAGAAACGAAAAATGGCGGCCAGCATATTGGGCATGCATTGGACAATATACCACCAATGCCAGGCAATTGGCCCCGGCAAGTCCGAATAGACAGTCATGTCTGTTGGCAAAAACGGATACCGAACAATTGCCTCATGCAGACACAATTCACGTCTCCCCACCGATACATGATATGTCCGATTCGGAAATTTCCCTTACTTTGACCGTACCGGAAGATATCGGAAAAAAGCGGTTGGACAGCACCCTCGCCGAACTGTTGCCCGAGTATTCACGCACCACCATCCAGAGCTGGATTGAGAATCGACAGGTTACCGTCAACGGCAAGGTCGTCAAGCGTAAATACCTGCTGACAGGAAACGAAACCCTGTCTGTTCAATTCTTGCCGCATGAACCGCTTTCCATCGACCCCGAACCTATTGACCTCGATGTACAGTGGTTCGATGAACAGTTGATTGTCATCAACAAGCCTGCCGGTCTGATCGTACATCCGGGGGCAGGCAACCATCAAGGCACGATGATGAACGGCTTGCTTCACCATTTTCCAGATCTCGCCTACTTGCCGAGAGCCGGCATCGTTCACCGCCTCGACAAGGACACGACAGGCTTACTGGTAGTTGCCCGAACCGAAAAAGCACGTCAATCCTTGGCACTTCAACTTGCCGAGAGAACCATGAAACGCATCTATCAGGCTGTCTGCGAGGGTGTATTGATTGCCGGCATGACCATCGACAGGCCCATTGCAAGACATCCAGTGGACCGCTTGCGCATGACCATCTCGCATCAGGGCAAGTCCGCAGTCTCGCATGTCAGAATCAACCGGAAATTTCGATCCCACACTCTCATTGAGGTCGCTTTGGAAACCGGCCGGACCCACCAAATCCGCGTTCACTTGAACTCGGTTGGACATCCATTGGTCGGGGACACCCGTTACGGATGCCGCACAATTCTTCCGCAAGCAGCTGATGAAGAACTCATCCAGTACTTAAGAGAATTTCAGCGCCAGGCGCTGCATGCCGGCGAGTTGTCGCTAATCCATCCCGCAACACGGGAGATTCAGTCATGGCAGGTCGACCCACCGGAAGATTTTCAGAAACTGGTTGATCTGCTCAGCACCGATACACGCAATCGAAACTCTGCCTAAATGGATATTTTCACCGTGTCATCACAGTGAATCGTCAATGATCAGGATATTGCGCAGGCTTTGCCCCTTGCATGTATCGTCTATGGCCAAGTTGATCTCGTCCAATGTATAACGATTGGATATCAACTCATCAAGCTTGAGAACCCCTTGCCTGTAAAGGGAAAGAAGCCGCGGGATATCGACTCGCAATCGGGTCTGCCCCATGAAGCTGCCCTGTATTTTCTGATTGGAAGCGGCAAGGGCCACAGGCAAAAAGCTGCTCTTTTCAGTGGCCGAAGGCATGCCGACAATAATCACCTGACCGCCTCGGCGCATCAACCGATAGCTACTGTCAATGGCCTGCTGGGAACCCACCGTCACAAACACATAATCCGCGCCGTATCCATCTGTCAAGGACCTGATCTCTCTTGGCAGTTTCTCAACCCCGGCATTCACTCCATGCGTTGCGCCAAATTGTCTGGCAGTCTCCAGCTTTTGATCCTCAATATCCACTGCGATAATGGTCTTGGCACCCGCAATTTTTGCCCCCTGGACTGCGTTCAGGCCAACTCCCCCCACACCAATTACCACTACGTTGGATCCGGGTTTGACTTCAGCCGTATTGATTACGGCACCAACTCCGGTAATCACTCCGCATGCCAGAAGACAGGCTGCGTCCAGTGACATGTCATCGGGTATCTTGACAATCTGGGAATCATCAACAAGTACCCATTCGGCAAATGCCGCAGTTTTCATACCTTGGGCTATTTCCGTCCCATCTTCAAGTTTCAGGAGGTGAGTTTCATCCTGGGCAGCGGACTTGTCGCACAGAACCGGCTCCCCCTGATCACAGAAATGACAACTCCCACAGGATCGAATGAGGGTCACAATGACCTTGTCTCCGACCGCTACCCGATCAACATCAGGACCGGTTTTCACGACTACTCCGGATGCCTCATGACC
>VXPI01000240.1 GCA_009839585.1 Gammaproteobacteria bacterium | reverse complement strand
ACCGGTACTACTTTTTCCAATACCAGTGTTTATCCGAGCCATGCAGGTTGCAGGTAATATCATGCTTTGGCAGCTGCTGCCAAAATGGCGGAAGCCAAAGGCTTGGCCCATTGTGGCATATCTTGATATATTTCCCCAGCCAATTTCTTTTCCTTTTGGGCGATAAGTTTTATTGCCTCCGGTTTCCCGTTCGTTACAGGAAGGGAGTTATCGTATACTTGTATTTTACTTGCCTTGGGTACCAAGCCTAGCATGTTGTGTATCGAATTAATCCAGCGCTCCCTTATTCTGTGCTCAGGGATATCGTGCCCTCCCCTGGAAACCCTGATCGCTACACGTTTAATATGGAGATCAGTGCTGTTCAAGCCACAATACAAAATTCGAACTTCACGACCTGCATCCATGGCCTCATGCAGTATTTGGGTGATTGTGTTGCCGCCTAGTGTAGTTTCAAAAGCATAATCCGCTTCAGTCTCAATAGATTCCTGTAGAAATTCAACGTTAAGTAGCCACGCTTTTGAATTTGCTTCATCCTGCGATAACGAGTCATTTTTTCTCATCAACGATCGAGCCACTTCATCCGGATTGAAGTAATGCCCCTTGTGCTTTCGGATATATTGACCAAAAATTGAACTCTTCCCGGCACCATTGACACCGGCGATGACAGTAATCACGGGGACTCGGTTGCACCCGGCTTGTAGCTGTTATTGAGGTCGTCTTCACTGGCAGAAAATAGTGCATCTGCGGCAGGCCTTGATGCAATGATGCGTGAGTACAGTGCGTCATAGGAATCAGCAGCCTTTATAAGATTTGAATTTCGGGTCTATTTTTTCAAATAGCTGGGGCAGGGTCGAAGCGATCAGGAGTTTTGTTGAACTCGAATTAATCCGGTTTCGTTTCGATATAATTTCGCAGTCGTCACTTCATTGGTGTTGGACTACATATAATGGCAAGAAGATCGCGCCGTCAGACTGGCAGTCCGTTGCGGAGGATAGAGCAGCTCCCATTCGCTGAAATTACCAATCCATACCCTCCAGTCGGATTAGTTAGTGAAGATGAACTGCAGGCCCTGCATGACAGCTCGATGCGCATCCTTGAGGAAATCGGGCTGGAAATTGTGAGTAATAAGGCAAGAGAGTTGATGCTTTCCCATGGTGCCGAGATTGATCCGAGGACCGGTTATGTAACTTTCGACAGGAACCTGATTACAGATGCGATCGCGACCATTCCTGAAACCTTCCTCTTCCATGCCCGCAATCCCGTGTTCAACCGGGTATATGGGAAAAACCATCTCAACTTCACTACGGTTGCCAGCGCTCCGAATAGCTCGGATCTCGATCGTGGGCGACGTAGCGG
Organism: Gammaproteobacteria bacterium; assembly: GCA_009839585.1. GTDB lineage: Bacteria > Pseudomonadota > Gammaproteobacteria > Arenicellales > Poriferihabitantaceae > Poriferihabitans. The sequence continues at coordinate 1,369 of VXPI01000240.1, read as the reverse complement.
CAACTTTGATGATTACTGCAAATTCCTGAAACTCGGACAGATATTCAATGTGATCAGCTGTTTTTCCGGCTATCCAGTAGAACCTACTGACCTGCCTGCACATACCCGTCATCTTGATGCCTATCAGGCATTCATAAAATTGACTGAAAAACCCTGGTCCGTTTACTGTCTGGGTAATGGCAGGGTTGAGGATGCAATCGAGATGATTTGCATGGCCAGATCCATCAATCATGAACAGCTGAAACAGGAACCCAGTATTACTACTGTGGTAAACACGAATTCACCGCTCAAGGTCGATGCTCCAATGCTGGAAGGATTAATGACTATGGCCGAATTCGGACAGCCTGTGGTGGTCACGCCATTTACCCTGGCAGGAGCAATGAGCCCCGTGACCCTGGCTGGCGCACTGAGCCAGCAAAATGCCGAAGCACTCGGAGTGCTGGCGGTAACCCAGATGGTGAACCCCGGAGCCCCTGCAATGTATGGTGGATTTACCTCGAATGTGGATATGAAGTCCGGGTCGCCAGCGTTCGGAACACCGGAATATGCAAAAGCAGTCATTATTGGGGGGCAGCTTGCCCGAAAATACCGGATTCCTTATCGCACTTCAAACGTCAATGCGGCAAACTGCGTGGATGCACAAGCAGCCTGGGAATCCGGGATGTCGCTTTGGGCAGCAGTCATGGCACACGGCAACATGATTAAGCATGGCGCGGGCTGGCTGGAAGGCGGGCTCTGTGCCTCATTCGAAAAGTTCATGATCGATATTGAAATGGTGCAAATGATGTCTGAATTTCTCAAACCGGTGCAGGTCGGTGAATCGGAACTGGCATTTGAAGCAATTCGGGAAGTTGGGGCAGGAGGGCACTTCTTTGGTACGGCCCATACGATTGAACGTTATCAGAATGCCTTCTATCACCCGTTGTGTTCAGATTGGAGCAATTTTGAAAGCTGGGCCGAAAACGGTCGGATTCAGGCCGCTGAACGTGCTAACCGGCTATACAAATATGCTCTTGACGAGTATCAGACACCACCGCTTGATGAAGCAGTAGGCGAATCGATTGATGAGTATGTGCACATTCGAAAGCAGGAACTGAAACCGTCCTGGTAGTGCCTGATCTCGACCAACGATTCACCAGTTAGACCAGTAAACGAAATCGGAGAGAATTATGCTAAAACATGCTCAGGCAGTCATTATTGGAGGAGGAGTGGTTGGATGCAGTGTACTTTACCATCTGACCAAACTGGGCTGGAAGGATATCATCCTGGTTGAACGCTCTTCTCTAACCTCGGGATCAACATGGCATGCGGCAGGCGGATTTCATACCTTGAATGCCGATACCAATATTGCATCTCTTCAAGGCTATAC
>VXPI01000079.1 GCA_009839585.1 Gammaproteobacteria bacterium | reverse complement strand
GTATTGACCCTTGGTCTTGCGGGTTGCGGAGGAGGTGGTCAGTTACTTTCCGAAAGTGAGTTGGAGAAAATAGCGATGGATCCGCGTGTGGTCCAGCGTACGACAATCCTTGAGAGGGCCGATACCCTTCTCCTGTCGAGCCTTCATCTGGACGAGAATTATCTTTTCGGCGACGAGCGAGTACAGAGTCGCCAGGAAGTGGCTTTCTCCTGCAACGGGTCACGCTGTGTCACATCGAACGGTTCGGTGATTACCATTGATGACTTTTTCGATTCCGATATTGACTTGAAGGAAATATCCATAGGAGAGAGAGACGGATTCAATACCGTCATGGTTGCAGGGGGATTCGACCCTTCACAGAGTGTCCCAAGAATCACTTTCACCCAATTCCCTGACATACAGGCCTATGGCCTTTGGGGCGAACACGGCTATGCGGCCGTTGAGATTGCAAGCGGCCCGGCCGTCGGAAGAGCCAACGGAGATTTCTTTTCGGGTGAAATCGATTTAGCAGGGGCATATGCCGTAGGCATGACTACTGGGTCGAACCCTTCCGGTGTCGGTGGAGCCACTTGGAACGGGATCGCGGAAGCCACATCCACTAGGACATTTATTAGGAGGGCAGGGACAGCGCTCGCTAGTATTCCAGACCTTTCCAACCCCCTGATAAGCATTGACATAGATCTCCCTGATATCGTTTCGCTATCTTGGGACGATATGCGGCTGGATAATGGTCGATATGAAGCCGGAACTGCCGGAAGCAATCATCTCGTGGGCGACTTTTACGGGCCGGACCACAGAGAGACCTATGGGATATTCGACACGGGGGCGTACGTAGGTGCATTTGGTGCGAAGAGGAGGGAATAGGCAGTTGCATGCAATTGGGGTCCGATACCCGGTCGAAAGACTCTCTAATCGGAATATATCGTGTAATATTCTTTATTGAGAGTCAGCAATTGGGTTGCGCTGGGCCGCAACAGATTTATTCGATTGAAGGATAACCCCACACGAAAAAACCTTTTGACTTGATCTTCTCCTCGTCGGAAAAGAACAGGTGAATCGCCTTTGTCAAACCGATACCTGAATAAACAGTTTGAACCGTAAAGGGCTGGATATTCACCGAGCGGCGGGTCAATCATCCGTGATTGACCAATCAAGACACGAGTTTCAATGAAACGCATATTGCCTCTTCATGTCAGTTCCTTAAATGCCCTCACCCTCATGACTCTGAATGAGAAACGCATTATCGTGGTTCTGTCTGCAGCGCCCTGTATACACACCAGCACATGAGCAATACTACAACTGTAAAGGGAATTCCGGTGGAGACTGCAGCTCCTTGAAGGGCCGTCAGACCCCCGCCCAGTAACAGGGCAATCGCCACCAAACCTTCGAGTGTGCACCAGAATACTCGTTGGGACACGGGCGCATTCATCTTGCCTCCGGCTGTAATGGTATCGATCACAAGACTGCCGCTATCGGATGAAGTCACGAAGAACACTACAATCAGCACCAAGGCAACCGGGGCAACAACGCTATAGAGCGGTAATTCCTGCAAGAACCCAAAAAGGGCTGCTTCAGGCTGATATCCATCGATCACCGTGGCGCGAACAATTTCTGCACCGCCATCATTAAGCATGTCAATGGCGGCACCCCCGAATGTCGACATCCAGAGCGCACAGACCAGAGATGGTGCAACCAGGGCGCACAGAACAAATTCACGTACCGTGCGGCCTTTGGATATTCGCGCGATGAACATTCCGACAAAAGGCGACCATGCGATCCACCATGCCCAGTAGAAGGTGGTCCAGCCATGAAAATAGCTGGTATCTTCGCGCCCAAATGGATTGGACAGAGCAGGCAACAGCAACAGATAATCGACCATGACATCAAAATAACGGGCTATTGCCTGGATTGCGCCAGTTATGAAAAACACAAAAAAGAACAGTAAGACGGCCATGATCATGTTGATTTCAGAAAGCCGTTTGACCCCTTTATCCATGCCCAGGAGAACCGAACCCAATGCAACAGCGGTAATGCCAATGATCAAAACCACGACAACCGTATTGGAGGACTCGATCCCGAAAATTTCCTGTACGCCAAAGGCCACCTGTTGTGCGCCAAGGCCCAGCGATGTGGTTAGGCCGAACAGCGTTGCAAATACTGCAAGAGTATCAATTGCATGACCCCACCACCCCCAGACCCGTTCTCCTAGAATGGGATAAAACGCCGAGCGAAGAGTCATCGGCATATTCTTGTTGTAGGCAAAGATAGCCAGTGTCAGGCCAACTACCGCATAAACACACCATCCAGCAAGTCCCCAATGATGGATGGTCCCCACAATGCCAATATACTTGCTGCCTGAGTCATTGATATCGACATTCAGAGGTCTCGCGTTCCCACCCTCCGAGAAGGTGAAATAGGTAGGTTCCAGCACACCGAAGAACAGCAGCCCAATACCGATTCCGGCAGCAAACATCATTGCAATCCAGCCGGGCAGGGAATAATCCGGCTTGGCATCCTTTCCTCCGATTCGGACCTTGCCGACAGGCAGGAAAATGAGTGCAAGGCAAAAAAGCAGCATAATGTCGACTGAAAGCACCAGAAACCAGTCGAACTCCCGAGTCAGAAATGGTCGAAGCCAGCCAAAAAATTCGGCCGATGCCTGTTGGTTGGCTAGTGCCAGAAGCACAAAAGCGATAATCAGCAAGCCTGATATCAAGAAAACCGGATTGTGTA
>VXPI01000061.1 GCA_009839585.1 Gammaproteobacteria bacterium | reverse complement strand
ATAATGAACGGGCCACCTCATCTGGATTGAAGTAATTACTCCCGTATTTACGGGTATATTGACCAAAAACTGAACTCTTGCCGGCACCGTTGACTCCGGCGATAACGGTTATCACGCAGACTCCGTTTCACCTGGCTTGTAACTAGCGTTGATATCGTCAGCGCTGGCAGAGAACAAAGCGTCAGTACCGGATCTTGATGAAGTAATGCTTGAATACAGAGATTCATAAGAATCAGCAGCCCTCATAAGATTTGCCTCTTTTGCTTTATCGACCAAATCAGGATATGTTTCTATTATGGCCAGGATATCTTCATATTGCTTCACTGGCATTATCACGACACGCTCTTTATTCCTTATGCTTAATTTAATGGGTTTTTCTAAACCAGCTACCGATTGGGTTATTCTGCGGCCAAAACTTACACCTGAAGCACAGCCAAGGTCAGCAAGAGGTTTTACACTTTTCATGCGAACAAGAAGTTTGGCCGCCTTTCGTACAAGAAAGGTATCCGGCTCTCTATCTCTAATATCCAACTGTTGGATAACAGTTTCCATGGTTTCCTCACAATTTGTATTTTTTTACTGTGTAATGGTACTTATATCATAATATACCATTCACAATATCATTTTGACATTAAGGATTTTATCCCCTGTGAAATCCAGAATCTCCGATATCCTGACATCCGGCTATAAATCGTCCGATTCTGTCGTTTTGATTGAAAATCCAGACTGGATCTGGTGCAGGAAGAGAGGCCGGGATGCCGGCATCCCGGCCAGTTAGCCGGAAATAAAGAGTATTGAGTAATGAACATATTGAAGCGTATTGTCTTGAATGCGGCCAGAATACGCTTCAATTGCTAGTGCGCCAGACCGTAGGGGATATAGAGTGCTAGATCTTTCCAGAACCATAAAAGTACCGCCATACCCAGCATGATGAGTGCAAACGGCATTGCTCCCTTGGCAACTTCTTGCAATCGTGCCCGTGCCACTGCCTGGATCACGAAGAGATTCATGCCTACAGGCGGGGTGATAAGTGCCGTCTCAATCAAGACAACAAAGAAAATGCCGAACCAGATGGGATCGATGCCCGTATCCAGTACCGCAGGTAACAGCACTGGAACCATGATCAGGAGCATTGAGAGCGATTCCAGAAAGAACCCCATGATTAAAAGAACAATACCCACAGCTAAAATGAACAGGCTGGGGTTGGAGATGTTCTCCGTTAGAAAGCTGCTAATCGATTGCGGGATCAAGTAGAGCGTGATTGCGTAAGAAAAAACTTTAGCACTAGCCACGATAATTAACACCATAACAGAAGTACGTAACGATTTTTCGACGGCCTGCTTCAGCTTGGTCCAATTCATGCGGCCCATCGCAAATGTCATGATTAGCGCAATGACGAACCCCAGCCCTGCGCTTTCCGATGGTGTGGCAATGCCTGTATAGATCGAACCCACGATAGCCACGGCCAGTGTGATAGTCGGAAGGGCCAGAAGCGAGTTGCGACTGCGTTCCCGCCAAGATGCCTTTGCCATTGGTTGGTATGCACCAGAGAAACGCGAGAACAGCATTCCGTAGAAGATAAATGCAGAGGCGAGAAACAACCCTGGCCCGATACCTGCCAAGAACAACGTTGGGATCGAGCTTTCGGTAATCATGCCGTATATGATCAATGGGATGGAGGGCGGTATCAATATCCCCAATGTGCCACCAGCAGCCAGCATGCCATAGACGAAAGACTTATCATAACCACGTTGCGACATCTCGGGGATTGCAACGGTGCCGATGGTGGCGGCAGTGGCTACCGACGAACCAGAAATTGCCGAGAAGAGCGTACAGGAAATTACCGTAGCTACGCTCAGTCCGCCCGGCCAATGTCCCACCCAGCTTTGAACAGCGGAGTAAAGATCGCGCCCGACACCGCCGTTCAACAAGATATTGGACATTAGCAGGAACATGGGTACGGCTAGTAGCTCAAAGCTATCCATAGCACCATGTAGGCGCTGAGGTACAGCGACAAGCGGAAAGCCCTTCAATGCCAAAAGGACGATCCCGATCCCGCCAAGTGTGAAGGCGACCGGCGTGCGTAAAAGCAAAAGCGCAAGAAGCGCGACAAATATAATGACAGCTTCCATCAGTGTGGTCCAGCCATCACGTCGTCTTCTGGAGGGTCTTCGACCCAGACGCGATAAAGCTGTACTGCACCTTGTAATATCAATAATGCTGACCCGACCCATACTGGAGCATGAGTTATCATCTTTGGAGGAGCAAGATAGGTGTCGGTGGTGTGCCCGGCCAGTGTCGACTTTAACCAGATCTCGAAGCCGTAATAGCACGCTACACCGGCAAAGAGGAAAAGGACAATGATTGAGAAGCTTTCGGCAAGACGTCGCCAGATAGTATTTGGATTGGTTAGTATTACTTCTATCGTTACCATCTCACGATGTTTTAGCACATAGGCTGCAGCCAGATATACCACCCAGACTTGTAATACACGGCTTATCTCGTCTACCCAAACGGTAGGCGAGTTAAACACATATCGCATGGTGACTTCAAAGGTGATAAAGAAACCAATCAGGAACAGACACCAGGCACTTGTCTTTCCAGCAAATTCGGAAATACTATCGATCAAGCGAGCAGGCATGGTTCTTCTACATTTGTGTAGCGAATATTCCGATCACGTGTTTGGACGGGGGGAGGGCAGCTGTACTGACTCCCCCGTCATTATTTTTCAGTGATCAG
>VXPI01000027.1 GCA_009839585.1 Gammaproteobacteria bacterium | reverse complement strand
ATACTGTTGACAGTCAGCATGGAGATGATTTGCCCAGGCTCTCCCCTGCTGCCTTTTGGATAATCTTCCACAGATCTTCAACATGTTCCCGGGCAGTCATTATGGCTCCAATCGAAACGCGCACCATCCATTGCCCGTTCAGTATAGAGGGAGTAATCAAGGCCTTTCCGGAGTCATTAATGGCGTGGGCCCAGTCCAAGGTATGGTTGTCGAGATCATCTCCTGTCAATCCTTCAGGCTCATGCCGGATACAGACCATTTGCAAGGTAACCGGCGCCACCACTTTCCAGTTTGCGGTATCTGTGACCTGCCCAGCCAGCCAGCGAGCATTTTGCATATCCCGCCGCATCAAGGTGCGGACCTGTTCAATTCCGTCAATCTCAAGCATGAAAAGAAGCTTGAGAGCCCGAAAGCGCCGCCCCAGCGGGATTGTCCAGTCGCGTAGCTGGGTCGTTTCCGTTCCCGCAACAGATTGCAGATAACTGGGGTTGGTGGACATCACGGATTTGAGCATGTTTGTATCTTGTACATACATCAGCGAGCAGTCGGTTTGTGCACCAAACCACTTATGTGGATTCCATGAGATCGCATCCGCCAGTTCAATACCCCGCATGAGATGCCGGCATTCTGGAAGAATCAGGGCACTTCCCGCCATCGCAGCATCAACGTGTAGCCAGATATTGTGCTGTTTTGCTAGTTTTGCAATCTCTTCCAGTGGATCGAAAGACAGTACGCCAGTCGAGCCTGAAGTAGCCACAATTACAGCCGGCATGCATCCTCCATCCAGATCTTTTTGAATGGCTCGAGCCAGTGCCTGGGGCTGCATCTCGAAGGTATCGGGATCAGTTTCGATATAGCGTATGTTATTGAATCCGAAACCAGACAGTAGTGCGGCTTTCTGAACACTGGAATGCGAGTGTTCCGTGGTGTAGACAGTCAGGGGTTGTTTTTCTCCTTGCAGGCCATCACGATTCTGGGACAGGTTGGTGGCACGCTCACGGGCCACAATCAGCGAGGTCAAGCAGGCCGTGGATGCCGTATCGTGAATACATCCGACCCATTTATCGGACAGCCCGGTCAGTTGACGCATCCAGTCACAGACCAGTTCTTCAACTTCGGTCAGGCTGGGGCAGCTTTCCCAGGAAATGCCCAATCCAGCGAGGCCGGAACTGGCCAGATCGCCCAATACTGACGATAATGCTGCATTGGATGGAAACCAACCGTAATACATTGGGTGCTGGACATGGGTCATGCCGGGCATGATTTTCTCTTCAAGCATCCGGATCATCTCCAGATTGCCTGCCTGTCGCTCCGGTGGTGTGGAGGGAAAGGACTTGCGTACATCGCCGGGCTTGATCTGAGGGCGAACCGGATACTTTTCGATATTGCTCCGATAGTCTGCGATCCAGTCGACCAGCAAATGTCCCAGTTTTCGAAATTCTTCAGGAGTCATGGCTTGGTTTGGAATAGAAATGTCTGATCGACATTGCCATGATGGGTCAGGCACGCTCGATATATTCCCCGTTATCGGTGTTGACCTTGATCTTCTCCCCGATATTGATGAATGTTGGAACGGTAATCCGATGACCGGTTTCAAGGACCGCAGGCTTTCCGCTTCCGGATGCGGTCTGACCCTTGACTACGCTTTCGGTCTCGACCACTTCGAGAATCACCGAGGCAGGTAATTCAACGGCCACTGGCATACCACTGTGGAAATTGATTTGGACCGGGGTATTTGGCATCAGAAAGGGAATTTGTGCTTCTAGGTCGTTTTCGGTCATGGTGACTTGCTCGAAGGACTCCATATCCATGAATACGTAGCTGGAACCGTCCATGTACAGATACTGCATGTTGCGAGGTTCGATAAAAGCTTTCTCCATCTTGTCCTCGGAGCGGAATCGCTCATTGAGCTTGGTGCCGTCGCTGATGCACTTCATTTCGAGTTGCACAAAAGCGCCCCCCTTGCCCGGTTTGACATGGTTTTTTTTGAGTACTCGAAACAGTTTATTTTGGTACTCTAGTAAACTGCCCACACGGGCATCGAATGCCGATATTTTCATGGATGGAGAAAGGTCAAGAAGATAACAGGAGGAGTGATGCGTATTTTAATTCCTAGATACAGGCGGTTCAATCTGATTCATGTGATTCATGAATGGATCCATTCAGCGAATTTGCCCCTCGATGAAAGTCGGAGCCTAGAACATGGTTAATGCTCCTTCGCCTTTTGATGCGAAATCCTTCCTGAAGCATGTCACCGAACAACCGGGAGTTTATATATTTACCGGCAAGGACGGACATGCATTATACGTTGGCAAGGCGAAAAACCTCAAAAAGAGGATGCAAAGTTATTTTCGCAAGAACAACCCGTCCCTAAAAACCCGTCTGATGGTGGAGAAAATCCATCATGCTGAAACCCAGACTACACGAACGGAAAGTGAAGCATTGCTGCTCGAGAACAATCTGATCAAATCCAGACGTCCCCGTTACAACATCTCGCTCCGTGATGACAAAAGCTATCCCTATATCCGGCTGGAACAGGATCATCAGTTTCCCCGGTTGACGTTTTACCGGGGATCCAGATCCAATCCCGGCAAGTACTATGGCCCTTATCCGAGTGCTGCATCGGTGCGGGAGATGCTCGGTCATCTGCATAAGACGTTTCAGTTGCGGCAATGTAGCGATGCGTTTTTCCGAAATCGCTCCCGGCCTTGTCTGCAGTATCAGATCAAGCGTTGCAGTGCGCCGTGTGTA
>VXPI01000389.1 GCA_009839585.1 Gammaproteobacteria bacterium | reverse complement strand
GTGCTATGGCGTGTCCATGTCCATCCGCCAATACCTGAATTTCAATATGCCGTGGGTTGCTGATGAACTTTTCAATGAAAATCCGCCCGTCTCCAAAACTTGACTGGGCCTCACTGGTTGCCCGTTCAAACCCCTCACGGCATCCAGCATCATCATGAGCAATGCGCATGCCCTTTCCACCGCCTCCAGCTGAAGCCTTGATGATCACCGGATAGCCGATCTCCCCGGAAATTTCTACTGCCTGACTGGCATCCGGCACGACTCCATCAAATCCGGGAATGGTATTTACTCCAGCTTTTGCGGCAAGTTTCTTTGAGGTGATCTTGTCTCCCATGGCTCGAATCGCATGGGCTTTTGGACCGATGAACACAATACCGGCTTCTTCCAGCTTCTCTGCAAAACCCGCATTCTCGGAAAGAAATCCATAGCCAGGATGAATGGCTTCAGCACCGCTTTCCTGGCAGACTTCAATGATACGATCACCATTCAGATAACTTTCTGCAGCTGGCGGTGCCCCGATGCAGAAAGCCTCATCCGCCATGTGTACATGTTTCGTATCCCGGTCTGCTTCCGAATACATTGCCACAGTAGCAATGCCCATGCGTTTGGCCGAATCAATGATGCGACATGCAATCTCTCCCCTGTTTGCAATCAGAATTTTCTTGAACACCTTGCTTGTCTCGACCGGTTAAAGCGGAATATTGGCGTGTTTCTTCCACGGATTCTCGAGCGACTTGTCCTTGAGCATGGCCAGGGAGCGGCAGATGCGCTTTCTCGTAGCATGGGGCAAAATCACATCATCAATGAATCCCCGACGACCAGCGACAAACGGATTGGAAAACTTTTCACGGTATTCGGCTTCTCTCAAGGCAATCTTCCCGGCATCCTTGGACTCTTCCCGAAAAATAATCTCGACGGCACCTTTGGGTCCCATGACCGCGATCTCTGCGCTTGGCCATGCCAGGTTGACATCGCCTCTCAGGTGCTTGGATGACATGACATCATAGGCACCGCCATAGGCCTTGCGTGTAATCACGGTTACCTTGGGAACAGTGCACTCTGCATAGGCAAACAGCAATTTCGCCCCATGGAGAATGATGCCGCCGTATTCCTGGCTTGTTCCCGGCATAAATCCGGGCACATCGACAAAGGTCACGATCGGAATATTGAATGCATCGCAAAATCGAACAAAACGGGCACCCTTAATGGAAGCATTGATATCCAGACAGCCGGCCAATACCATGGGTTGATTGGCAACGATGCCAACCGCCGAGCCCTCAATCCTGGCAAATCCGGTGACAATGTTTTTGGCATAGTTCGGCTGGAGCTCAAGAAAGTCTTCTTCATCCACTACCTTGTAGATCAACTCCTTGATATCGTAGGGGTAGTTTGGATTGTCTGGAACCAGCGAGTCCAGAGACATCTCGATTCGTTCAGGAATATCCGATGTCTCTCTTACGGGCGGCAAAGACTGATTGTTCAGCGGCAAAAAGTTGAACAATCGGCGTGTCATCATCAGGGTATGAATATCATTGTCAAAGGAAAGATCAGCAACCCCGGAGTGCGTGGTATGGGTGATTGCACCCCCGAGTTTCTCGGCCGATACTTCCTCGTGGGTAACCGTCTTGACTACATCCGGGCCGGTCACGAACATGTAGGAAGTGTCTTCAACCATGAGGATGAAATCGGTAATCGCCGGAGAATATACGGCACCGCCTGCACACGGACCCATAATCAGGGATATTTGCGGTATCACGCCAGAGGCCATGACATTTCGTTGAAATACCTCGGCATATCCGCCAAGCGATGCTACACCCTCCTGGATGCGGGCACCGCCCGAATCATTGATGCCGATAATCGGGGCACCAACGCTCATTGCCTTGTCCATGATCTTGCAGATTTTTTCGGCATGAGGTTCCGATAGGGATCCTCCAAATACCGTGAAATCCTGGCTGTATACGAAAACGATTCGATTGTTGATGGTACCGTAACCGGTAATTACGCCATCGCCCGGAATAGTCTTGTCATCCATCCCGAAGTCCGTGCAGCGATGCTCAACAAAGATGTCCCACTCCTCGAAACTGCCTTCGTCAAGCAATACGTCAATACGTTCCCGAGCCGTCAACTTCCCCTTCTTGTGCTGAGCATCAATGCGGTCCTGGCCTCCTCCAAGTTTTGCCAGGTTTCGTTTACGTTCGAGTTCGTCAATGATGTCTTGCATAATCCTTCACTAGGCCTGATAGACAGGGCCCAATTCACTTATTCAGTCTTTTTCAACAAGCAAGTCTAACACCCTTTCAGCCGCTTCCGGGATATTCGTTCCCGGGCCAAAGATGGCGCCAACGCCTGAAGCATACAGGGAGTCATAATCGCTCTCGGGAATCACTCCCCCACAGATCACCTGAATATCCTGACTGTCCTGCAACTTGAGCTCTTCCATCACGGCGGGCACCAGTGTACTGTGTCCTGCAGCCTGCGAAGATATGCCGATCACATGCACGTCATTTTCGATAGCCTGGCGGACCGCCTCATCAGGCGTCTGGAATAAAGGACCGATATCCACATCAAAGCCAATATCGGCAAATGCCGTTGCTATCGTTCTTGCACCCCGGTCATGGCCATCCTGCCCCAGCTTCACCACCAGCATACGGGGTTGGCGTCCTTCCTGATCGGCAAATTTTGCAACCCTTGAACGCAATGAATGAAATGCCTCATGATCTTCAAGAGCACGCGCATAGATTCCCCCCAGCGATTTTGGGCTGGCACTGTACCGTCC
>VXPI01000202.1 GCA_009839585.1 Gammaproteobacteria bacterium | reverse complement strand
GGGTTCGACAGCCGAACCTCTACTGTCTCGTTCTCTTCGTCAATGTCGTCCCCGTTGACCGTGACATCAATGGTCTTGCTGGTCTCGCCCGGAGCAAACGTCAGCGTACCTGCGGTCAGGGCTGCATAGTCCGTGCCGGATGTGGCCGAGCCGGACCCGGCATCCGCATAGGCTACGGTCACCGGCTCGCTGCTCTGGGCCGACAGCGTCACCGTGAACGTCAGCGTGGCCGTTCCGTTCTTGGCACCCTCCGCTACCGACGGGCTGTCGATAAGCAGCCTCGGCTGGCCTTCGTCGTCCCAGATAAGCAGTTTTACGTTTTCCGGGTTCACCACCCCGAGTCCGCCCCTGGCCGTGGCACGGACGGTAGCGAACTTGTCATCCGCCTGCACATTGTTGTCTACGGCGGTAATCATGACTGTACCTGTGCTCTCCGTCTCTCCTGCAGAAATTGTCAGTATCCGTCCATTGCTAAGACCGCTCAAATCGCGGGCCACCGCCGGTGCTACCGGATCGGCCCATACTGTCAGCAACAGCTCCTCGCTGGAAGCGATATCGGTACTGGCCGTCACGGTGGTGGCATCGCCCTCTTCAATGGCAGACGGTGTCAGCTTCAGTTTCACCGTTGGCGTGGCCTCGTCGTCGATAATGGTGCCCCTGGCATTCAGACGAATGGCATTGTTTGGGAACGTAGCATTGATAGCATCCGTCAGTTCCACTGCCACTGTCTCGTTCGGCTCGTCGATATCGTCATCCGCCACGGTGACGGCAATGGTCTTGCTGGTGTCACCCGGGGCAAAGGTCAGCGTCCCGCTGCGCAGCGGCGCATAGTCCGTGCCGGATGTGGCCGTGCCGGTGCGGAAATCCCGGTACTTCACCGTCACCGTCTCGCTGTGCGACGTAGAAAGGGTGGCAGTGAAAATCAGTTCAGTATTCTTCCCGTTTGCACCTTCGATCACCGATGGCTCATCGATGCTCATCTCCGGCAAGTCGTTGTCCTGAATGGTCAGGGTAGCGTCCGGTGGGGCTGCGAGGCCCAGTCCACCCGAAGCCGTTGCAGTCACAGTGACGGTTTTATCCGGACCATCCACGATGTTGTCCACCGCCATGATCGTAACCTTCCCGTCACTTTCCGTTTTTCCGGGGGCGATCGTTAGCATCCTGTTCGAGCTGAGCCGAAAGTCGCCGGCTACCGCCGGAGGATCCGCCGCCGCTGATACCTTCAGTGTTACCGCCTCGCTTGATTTTCCGGATAAAGTCGCCGTCACCGCAGTCGTATCTGAAGCGCCGCTCTCCTTGATGGCCGACGGCGTCAGGATTAGCGTTGCCGTCGGTGTAGCATCGTCGTCGGTGATGGTGCCGATACCCTCCAGCCTTGGTTTATTACCGGCGAACTTTGCGTTGGTCGGTTTGCTCAGTTGGACTACCACCGTCTCGTTCGGCTCGTCTATGTCGTCACCGGTTACCGTGACGGCGATGGTTTTCTCGGTTTCCATCGCCCCGAACGTCAACTTCCCGGAGGTCAGGGCCGCATGGTCTTCGCCGGAAGTAGCCGTGCCGGCGGTCGTGCCGGTGTTGACGGCTGCATAGTTTACTGTTACCCCCTGACTACTCGATTTGGACAGCGTCACCGTGAACGTCAGCGTCGGGTTCTCTCCGGATGCCCCCTCCTCCACCATCGGGCTGTCAATGAGCAGCCTAGGCTGGTTGTCATCGTCCCAGATAGTCAGTTTCACGTCTTCTGGGTCATCCATCTCAACACCACCGCTGGCGTCGGCAGCAATGGTGATGGACTTGTCTTTCGCCACTACGCTGTTATCCACGGCAGTCACTGTAACCGTACCGGTACTTTCCGTCTCCCCCGCAGGAATCGTCAGAATCTGGTTTGCTCCCAGCTGAAAATCACCAGCCACCGCGGGAGTATCAGGGGTTGCCGATACCGTCAACGTCAGGTCCTCGCTGGAAACTCCACTGAGGGTAGCCGTCACAGTGCTGGAACCGCCATTCTCATCAATTTCGGGCGGAGTCAGTTTCAGCGTGACCGTCGGCGTGGCATCGTCGTCGGTGATGGTGCCGAGAGCGGTGCCGGATCCCGTGGCGACCTTGGCATTGGTCGCATCAGAAAGTGTCACGGAGATGCGCTCGTTGGCTTCGTCAAAGGTATCTCCTATGACCTTGACAATAATCTCCTGACTGGTTGACCCGGGCGGAAAAGTCACCGATCTCGATGCTGGAGCCGTATAGTCTTCGTCAAGCGTCGCTGACCCGCCCAGACTGAACGGTACAGTTATCTCCTCTGTACTTGATACCGACAGATTCACGACAAATTTCATGTCTGCGGTTTTGTCTGGATCATCTCCTTCGATCACTGCACCTGTGCCGGTCACAGAGACCGTTCGAATTCCCATATCGGTGATCGTGCCGATACCGTTGATCGTTTCAGCATTACCGACCAGGTTCGCATTGACAGCGTTTGAGAGCCGTAGGACGACCGTCTCATTGTTCTCGTGGGTATTATCGCCATTGACAGTGACATCGATGGTCTTGCTGGTCTCGCCCGGAGCAAACGTCAGCGTGCCGGCAGTCAGCTTCGCATAGTCCGTGCCGGATGTGGCCGAGCCGGTCCCAGCATCCGCATAGTCCACGGTCACGGTGCGGGTACTCCCCGCCGACAAGCTGACCGTGAACTGAAGGGTCGTACTGCTTCCACTCGTAGCTTCGGGCACCTCGGGACTGTCGATGGACAGTACGCGCGTGTCGTCGTCAATCAGGGTAAGCG
>VXPI01000417.1 GCA_009839585.1 Gammaproteobacteria bacterium | reverse complement strand
GGAGTCAGAATCCAGGAAGTGCTCTATACGCGCCTTGGCCCCGATTTGCATGTGATTGTTGCACTTTGGACATACCTGCAGGCTCTTGATCAAATCCGAAACATAAAGCATCGTCTGACACTCGGTGCAGTTTGTCCACAATCCTTCCGGTACTCCTTTACGCTTGCGCAGCCTAAGAGCTGGATTGATTTTTGGCGGAATTATCTTGTCGAACCAGTTCACTGCCGATCACTCACCAATCTTGACCCTGATTGATATCCCAAACCACTTTGCAGAACCGCTGGATCTTGTCTATATCCTTGCTACCTCCCGTTTCCACCCCACTGCTCACATCGACGCCATAGGGGCGCACTTTCGAAATCGCAACAGCTATGTTCTGATCATTAAGCCCACCCGCCAATATAACCGGTATGGTGGAGTCAAATGTGACCATATCCCAATTGAAGACGTCACCCGTACCTCCGTAATGATCGCTCTGATATGCATCCACCAAAAAGGCACTGGCATCACGGTATTCATCCTGAACGGAACTCAAACTGATTGGTTCCCTAACTCGAACCGAGCGAATGTAACGAGTTCCAAAACTTCGGCAGAATTCTGCCGGCTCTTCCCCATGGAACTGAAGGTAGTCTGGCTTAACCTCATCCAGAACCGCCCGTACAAAATCCCGTGTCGGGTTGACCATCACGGCAACGCTATCGCTGAATGCTGGTCTCTGACGGGCGATTTCGGCAGCCTTGTCAATCGAAATATTTCGGATACTCGGTTCGTGAAACACCAGACCAAAAGCATCCGCGCCAGCATAGGCTGCCCGGGAAGCTGATTCGACTGTTTTAATACCGCAGATCTTGATACGGGTACGCATTCGGGGATTCTGAATTTGGCCGTTTAGTTTACCAGAATCGGCAAGCAGACGGGATTTTAGGCAACTGGAACTTTGCATCATAAGTCACTGATACAAAATATAGACCCTCGGCTGGTGATGTAATGCCTCCCTGTTTTCGATCATGGGTTTCAAGCACATGCCTTGACCACTCTGGTGGCTCAACTCCTTCACCAATCCGCATTAATACGCCCATGATATTGCGTACCATATGCTGCAAAAAACCATTCGCGGAAATATCCATCCAGACCCAGTCATCCTGTCGGTGGATCTGGATATCGAGAATTGTCTTTACCGAAGTTTTACTCTGACAACCGGCAGCACGAAAAGCACTGAAATCATGTTTCCCTAGCAAATTCGCCGCTGCAGACTGCATCCGCACCACGTCCAGAATCGGACGATGCCAGGTTACGGACCCATGCAGATATGCTGGGCGTATAGGCCGATTCAGGATCACATAGCGATAGCGTCTTTCCAGAGCACTGAATCGGGCGTGAAAATCCGCATCGACAGGAATAGACCAGAGGATACAGACATCATCAGGCAAGTATCGATTTGCTCCTTTCACTAGCTCCCGCTCTGTCCGCCTGGAATTGATGTCAAAGTGAATGACCTGGCCAGTTGCATGTACCCCTGTATCAGTCCGTCCGGATGTGCTAACCCTTACCGCTTCGTTGGCAACCTGACTGATGGCGTTTTCAAGTTCTTTTTGTATCGATGGCGCATGACTCTGTCTTTGCCATCCATTGTAGTTTTTTCCGTTGTATTCGATACATGCGGCAAATCGAGCTGGTATTGACATCGTTTTTACGCTGGTAGACCCTGCATTATTGAATGAGTAATCGGAAAGCGGATGTTCCCGGCAAAGACAAGACAGTAGCGATCAAAATCTGCACCATTTACCATGAAGATGTTCATATGCCAAAACGATGGGAAATAAGCGCAGAATCCAGCGAAACTATTCCGCAAATACAGAATCGTTTATGGGGTGCTTCGGTTTGTGAACGCCTGATTAAGAGTTCCGGGATCCATATACTCAAGCTCACTGCCCATGGGCATTCCTCTTGCCAGACGCGTGACTTGAATCTGGCTCTCTGCAAGCAACTCACACAGGTAATCGCTCGTCGCCTGGCCTTCCAGAGTCAAATTGGTTGCAAGAATAATTTCCTCAACCGTGTTCCTGGATACCAGCGTCATCAACTCCTTGATAGCCAATTGGTCAGGGCCAATATCATCTAGCGGGGAAAGATGCCCCATCAATACGAAATATTTCCCTCTATACACTCCGGCCTGCTCGATGGCCTCTAGATCTGCAGGCGTTTCCACTACACACAGGAATTGAGAGTTGCGACTTGCTGACGCACAAATCTCACAGAGTTCCGTTTCACAGAAATTATTGCATTGTACGCAATGATTGACCCGCGTGAGTGCCTGACCGATAGCCTGCTCAATTTGTCTTGCGCCTTTGCGGTCTCTTTCCAGAAGATGAAATGCCATGCGCTGAGCTGATTTCGGGCCCACACCTGGCAAGCGTTTCAGGGCATTTTTGAGATCTTCGACGGATCTTGGATCAGGCATATCGAGATAATTCAGGTGATGGAAGGTTGAACCCGGGAGGCAACATTCCACTTGCTGCCTCGCCAAGTCGAATTTTCGTCCCGCTTTCCAGTCTTTTTACTGCATCTTTCAATATCTGCAACTTCAACAAGCCTTGGACCAGAGTAGCCGGTTTCTTCAACTTCCCCAAAATGCCGCCCAGTTCCATCCATTTGTTGATTCCTTTTTCCGCATAAAGGCAGGGGATTATATCCGAAAGGCTATTAACTGGTAACTGAAAGGGAGCGAGTAGTACAGAGTAACATTTTAGTATTGACATTATAGCCGGTTCTGACTATGG
>VXPI01000035.1 GCA_009839585.1 Gammaproteobacteria bacterium | reverse complement strand
GATCAGCAATACCAACAGGGATTGATTGAACTGGTCGGGATCGCCCGTAATCATCTTGAAAATGCACTCCGCTTCACTTTGCTGATTCCAGCACACGAGAAGGGAATACGGCGTTTCTGTCTCTGGGCACTTGCCATGGCGGTACTTTCGCTCAGAAAAATTCATGCTTGTCCCGGATATCGCAGTGGCAACCAGGTCAAAATCACAAGACGCAGCGTCAAGCTGGTCGTAATTACCATGGGGCTATTGGCAAGCTCCGATCGAATGTTGAAATTGTTGTTCAGTATATTTACAAGAACGCTTCCACAAACCAGGCAGTACTGACTATGTGCTTTTCCAAAATCGCATGATCCCGGGATCGCGAACAGAAAAACTGAAGTTACTCGCAGGATTCGCCCCTCCTTGAAAACATGGAGTTTCCATCGGCGGCGTTTCCGACATCAAAAACCCCCTGACCGGTTTTTCTGTGGCGGCAATGCCATGTATCTTCCATGACATCATATCCAGATCCTGAGTCTCAAAGTGGAGAAACAGCATACACTGCACAATCAGAATCGCATGGAGTGGACACAATTCTATGGTATGCTAAAAGCTGATTGCCGTTGTTGTAGATGAACCATGGGAACCCCGGATATCAATGAAAATATCAAAGTCGTCCTTGCACAACCGAGAGGGTTTTGTGCGGGTGTCGAACGTGCCATCCAGATCGTTGAACTGGCTCTGGAAAAATATGGGCCTCCAGTCTACGTCAAGCATGAAATTGTCCATAATCGACGGGTTCTGGAGACGCTCAGCAAGAAAGGGGCTGTGTTCGTCGAGAGGATAGAAGAAATTCCGGTCGGCGCAGTCACCGTTTTCAGTGCACATGGGGTATCCAGAAAGGTCGAAAAAAATGCGATTGAACGCGATTTGAAATCGCTGGATGCGACATGCCCCCTGGTTACCAAGGTGCACAAGGCAGGCCAGAAATACTCAGCACAAGGATACGAAATTGTCCTGATAGGCCATGCAAACCATCCTGAAATTGAGGGGACATTGGGTCAAATCGATGGACTGGTCCACCTGATCAGCGAGACTGAGGATGTAGACTCACTGAATATCCGCGACCCTGATAAAGTTGCATACATTACCCAGACCACACTTTCTGTTGACGATACCAAGGATGTCATTGCCCGATTGCGGGAACGCTTTCCAAAAATCGTCGGGCCGGACCTCAAGAATATCTGTTATGCAACCCAGAACCGTCAGGGTGCGGTCAAGGAACTTGCCAAACAGATTGACATACTGCTGGTTGTCGGGTCATGCAACAGTTCCAACTCGAATCGGTTGCGTGAATTGGGTCGGGAGATGGGTATACCATCTTATCTGGTTGAAGATCCGCAGGATGTGGACGTGAAATGGTTCAACGAGCGCAGCCGAATTGGCGTAACGGCCGGAGCATCCACCCCAGAGGATCTGGTCAAGGACGTGATTGACAGATTGCGTGATTTTGCCAACCTTGATATTGTGTCATTGAAGGGGGCGCAGGAAAGTGTGCGCTTTACTCTTCCCAGGGAACTGGTAGAAACCAAGCATTAAAGGGTTTATCAGTTAGGCAGTTTATTAAGAGTAAAAATGTCGAAAAACGCTGGTTCAATGTGCGTACTGATGGGGTCGAATCTCTCTGGTCAATGCTGAAGCGGCCGCACAAGGGAACTTTCCACAAGCTGCCTCCGAAACACCTTGATGGATATGTTCGGGAGGTTGCAGGAAGGCACAATTTGCGGGAAATAGAAACCATTGAAATCATGAATTCCGTGATATCCGGCATGAATCGCAAGAGGTTCAAGTACGAGGACCTGATTGCCGACTACGGATTACAAAACGGATCAAGAGGATGAGCACATTCCCTGTTCAAGTTCCACCACTCAAGATCCAGGGCATCAAGACCAAAGCCGTTCCCTTCATTCGAGACAGTGTCAAGTGGAACGGTTCAGGGTGCTGGATTGAACCTTTTGTCGGTTCTGCTGTCGTTCCATTAAATCTCAAGCCCGAACGAGCTTTATTAAGCGATGCCAACCCCCATTTCATTCGTTTTTATCAAGCGATACAGAAACGAACCTTGACCGGCAGCACAGTGCGGGCATTTCTGGAACGGGAAGGCACCCAACTTTTGCATAACGGACAAGAACACTATTATCGAATTCGGGAACGTTTCAATGAGACACATGATTCGCACGATTTTCTTTTCTTGAACAGGTCCTGCTTCAATGGGCTGGTGAGCTTCAACAAGAAGGGAAGATTCAATACACCGTTCTGCAGAAAGCAAGAACTGTTTCGTCAAGCTTATATAACGAAGATTTGTAATCAAGTTGAGCGAGCTTTTGATTGCATGATGGGCAAGTCATGGGATTTTGTCTGTGTGGATTGGACAGATGTGATATCGAAGGCTCAAGCTGGTGATTTCGTTTATTGCGACCCCCCTTATGCAGGACGTTATACGGATTACTTCAATTCATGGGATGAAGAGGACGCGAAACAACTGGAGGATAGATTAAAAAACTTGCCATGCCAGTTTCTATATTCAATGTGGTCGGAGAACAAGTATAGAAAAAACGAACGTTTACACGAGGCATTTTCCAATTACGAAGTCAGGACATTTTCCCATTTCTACCACTTGGGTTCGACAGAAAAGCTGCGAAACAGCATGACGGAGGCTCTGGTTTTGGGATGAGAGAATTCATATTGAATGCCCTTGAAGAAATTCAAAATGGCTATTCCCTATGCGGGGTGGTTGATCG
>VXPI01000127.1 GCA_009839585.1 Gammaproteobacteria bacterium | reverse complement strand
GTCGATGTGGTAGGGAGCCAACCGCTCACCCAGTTCCTGTAACCGCGGCCCCAGGGCCTCAGCACCGGGGTCGAGATTGACAAAAATGAAACCGAGCCAGGTTTCCAGCTTGAATTCCGGCAGCCGGCAGTTGTCCTTGTCCAGGATACGGCTTTCCGCCATGTTGGTCGCGCCCATTAATCTGCCGTCAAGCCGGTAGGTCCAGCCGTGGTAAGGGCAGGACAGCCTGGCCGCGTTTCCCTGTCCCATCATCACCTGCATATAGCGGTGGCGGCAGACGTTGGAAAGCGCGCGCAGGCGGTTGTCGGCGCCGCGCACGATGATCAGCGGTTCGCCGGCCAGTTCGATGGTGAAGTAATCGCCGGGATTTTTGGCTTCTTCTTCACGCCCGACGCAGATCCAGTCGCGGCGGAACAGGTGTTCGAGTTCAAGTTGGTAGAATTCTTCGGACAGGTATGCCTGGGGTGGCAGACCCCGCGCTTCCTCCAGGGGAGTGGAGAGCGACTGTGCCAGCGTGTCGATTAACAGGCGTGTAGCCGGTTGCATATGGGCCGGGGAACCTCGGATGTACTCAGGGTCTCCCTAATATACCGTATTCAGCGCCATGCTACCGGTTTGTCGGATACCAGCATGGTGATGTCTTCAAAGTCATCGCTCATCTCGAAATCGATTGTGGTCCCTTCCTCAACATACAGGATATCGCCCACGCCTATCGAAAATGTCTCACCTCCGCAGATGTGTACTACGGGCGGGGTGAGAAGATCCTGAACTGGCGGGCAAAGATTAAAACACAAACGCTGGCAGAACGGCGTCGGCTATACTACCAACAGAAGGCAGCATAATTATCACAGATGAGCGAAAGTCTCTCTTAAATACAAACGAGCCAAGTCCGGATTACTTTGAAGACGTACAATGTCTAGTTATTTTATGGGTTTTACATGTCGTGAGTTCAAGACGGATTTTAAGAGAAGAGCGAAGTGATGCCTCAATTTATTGATCGTCACACGCTCGACTTTCTGTTGTTTGATGTCTTGAATGTGGAGAACATTCTTGGGAAAGGCCGATATGAAGATCATGAGGTAGAGTCGATCAGTTCTGTGATGGATCTGGCACAGAAAATCGCAGAAAACGATCTATGGACTCATGCCGAAAAGTCCGATGTCGAAGAACCTTATCTCGATGGAGATCAGGTAAAAATTGTTCCCGAAGCCATTGCCGGACTTCGCGTGATGCGTGATGCCGGTTTTTTTGCGGCGCACTGTGATTATGAATTGGGTGGTATGCAGCTGCCAGTCGTAGTTACTCATGCTTGTAACGGTATGCTGAAAGGCGCAAACATAGGTACCCAGTCCTATATGGGGTTAACCCGTTCAGCAGCAAATGCATTAAATGCTCATGCCAGTGACGATATTAAACAGCGCTACATGATGCCCATGTTAGAGGGTCGATTCTTTGGCACGATGTGTTTGTCTGAGCCGGATGTTGGATCGTCTCTAGCGGATATACGTACTCAGGCCATACCGCAAGATGATGGTAATTATTCCATTGTGGGCAACAAAATGTGGATCAGCGGCGGTGATCACGAAGCGGCTGAAAATATTGTTCATTTAGTACTTGCTCGCACGCCGGACGCGTCCCCCGGCGTTAAAGGGCTTTCTCTCTTTGCTGTGCCAAAATTCAAGGTGAAAGATGATGGCAGTCTTGGTGATACAAATGGTGTAGTCGTTGCCGGCGTTAATCATAAGATGGGTTACCGAGGTACTAGTAACTGTCTATTAAGCTTTGGAGAAAAAGAGCCCGCCATCGGGCAATTAGTGGGTGAACTGGGGCGTGGTTTATTTGCCATGTTCCTGATGATGAACGAAGCGCGCATATCCGTGGGTATTGGTGCGGCGATGTTGGCCAATGTGGCTTATCGTATTGCCGTCGATTACGCCAAAGAGCGTAAACAAGGGCGACCTTTGGCAGATCCTGACCCCATGAAGAGTCCGGTGCCAATTATTGAGCATCCAGATGTACGCCGTATGCTTCTTAAGCAGAAGGCTTTCAGCGAGGGAGCCATCGCACTCTGTTTGTATGCGGGGATGCTGGTTGATTATGAAACATTGGCTGGTGATAAGGAAGAGAGGCAACATTACTCTGATCTCTTGGATGTGCTCACGCCCGTGGTAAAGGCTTGGCCGACAGAGTTTGGTCTTGAGGCAAACAAACTTGCTATTCAGGTGTTGGGTGGTTACGGCTATGCCCGGGACTTTCCTGTAGAGCGTTTGTATCGGGATAACCGTCTGAACTCTATTCATGAAGGCACCAACGGCATTCAGGCGCTGGATTTGTTGGGTCGGAAACTGGTGATGAATGATGGACGTGGCCTGACTGCGCTCGCTAAAGAAATCCGTAACTCCATAGATGAGTTGCGCGGTGAAGCCAAGGTGCAATCGTACTCGGATACATTATTGTTTTTACTGAAGAAACTTGAAGTCAGAGCGCAAGAAACCAGCAGCTTGTTGGCACAAGGAGAGCGGGTTGCCGCATTAGCGAATGCCTCGCCTTACTTAAATGCGTTTGGACATATGGTGATTGGTTGGCTCTGGTTGCAGCAGGCGGTTCAAGCATTAAAGGCCTTGAACAGTTTGGAAGAAGGGGACGAGGCTTCGTTTATGCGAGGTAAGGTCTCGGCATGCCGGTATTTCTTTGAATACGAACTTCCCGAAGCAGAAGTTTGGTTACAGGTCTCTACAAATTCACCTGATGTCTTGGTGAACTTGTCGGAAGCCGACTTCTAGTC
>VXPI01000036.1 GCA_009839585.1 Gammaproteobacteria bacterium | reverse complement strand
TTACTGATGCGCAAACCCGCCAGAATCGCACAGCGATCAGTACCCAAAACCTTGCCACCTTCCGAAATGTCCTGCATTTTCCGGTCAAGATAGTGTCCAGCAGATATTAGATTCTCCACCTTTTCTTCTTCACATGAAACTGAATATTGCTGTTTCATGATGATGATCTTGAGGGTTTTCTTGGTTGCGCTCATTTTTGGTTATGCCTATCACCCAGTAGCTGAAAAATTTTCCTGATCAAGATTCAGTCGATTCAAGTCTTGCAAGAATAGCCTCGATTTTCTCTCTGGCCATCTTGTTTTTCTCCCGTTGCTCCAGAAAGTCTTCCCTCAGCTTCTTCTGGTCGCTCTTCAATAAATCGTTATCCTTGCTGATCTTCTCGCAAATTCTGATCAGGTCCAGAATACGCTTTTCAAGTTTCTCAATGCTATCGTCCGACAATGGATTGTCCTCAATTTTTTTACGGCTGAATTAACTCGCTAAACCTGTTGTGCAAATTCGCCACCATTCACTTGGCTACCTTCAATTCACTTCCAAACGAGACACGCCCCCCTATGCAACATGCCATATTTCAAGTACGCCTCGTGAAAGATTACCACATTGATGCTTGTTATGGGACATGCAGGAAATGGAGCAGCAAGTCCAGCAATGGAGTCAATATTGTAATATAGCCATTATTCCAAGAAAACTCCCCTTTATAAGTTCCGGATCATTTGCAGAATCATCGAATGCAGTGCCAAATCGGCCGAATAAACATCCCTGAAACTGGAAATACTGGCCCGTCGATCAACGCATATAGCGCAAGGAAGATTCAACTTCCGTTGATGGCCTCAAGTCAGCCATAGCCCTCTATCCGATCAGGAATCGTTTTCGCACCAGGTTCCTGAAGCAATTGGAATACCTGCCATCGGAATTGGCTGAATGCAGTTGTACCGAGGTTCAGAACCTCCGTTTGCGAATAAAGGGCTGTTGATGCTGTTTTGATTCTGGCGGATAGTCGCTGATACCGCTGGATACCATCCTTCCAGGCTCTTTTTGATATTGGGAAGTATGCACACAAATTACGGTCGAACCAGGTACAGAAGTAATGAAACGCAGGAGTAAGCTGCACTTTATCTTGGCATCCAATACACGATTCGCATGCAGTTTCCTCGCTGGCGAATAGCAAAAACCGTTAAGATTCTGGCTGGAACTGGCAAATCCCGGCGTAGCTCTTGAAAAGGTCTTTACGGACTTTGATCACGTGGCCCAGGGCGATATGATCTGACATCATTCAGAACACCTCTCTTCGTTTAAGCACAACATGCAGGTTTGCAGGCATCATGGAAAAAGCCATGCGCTCCTCGACAGCACTCCCTCCATTGACTGTCTCCAGATCGAAGTTGCGACAAAGCATGGAAAGCACCATCCTGATTTCAAGCAATGCAAGGCTGCGCCCTGGACACAGCCGCGGACCCGCCCCGAAAGGAATGAAGGCCTGTCTCTCATGAGGACAATGCCCCCTATCACGAACGGCAAGCCAACGATCGGGATCAAACTGTCTACCGTTGGCGAAGTTCTCATTCCGGGTCGCCATTCTTCTGGCCAGCATGTAGATTGGCGTTCCACCGGGAACGCGGTAACCCATGATGTCAACATCGGAAATACTCTGGCTCACCTGCAGGGGAGCCACGGGCTTGAGTCTCATCACTTCATTATAAAATGCGTCAAGTCTGGGAAGCTTGCCCATCTGCTCCATCTCAAGCAATTCCCTGTCCGGGCCCGCCACCCTGTCTACCTCATTCTTCGTACGTTGAAAATGTTCGGGATACAGGGTCATGTAGTGAACCGACCAGGCAATCGAATTCGCTGTCGTATCTTCACCCGCCAGAAGCAGGGTACCCGCATTGGCAAAAACATCTTCATCTGTAAATTCCGAATTTTCCTGATCCAGCGCAACCAATATGGATTCCAGAAAATTGGTTGGCGATTCTGCAAGCATCGGATCAGACTTCATTCTCTCTCGAGCCGCATAAACCATCTCGCTTACTTCCTCCTGCAATGCATTCAAGGCAAGATCAAGGCCATGGTCTGATGGCAGACGAATATATCGCCAAATGGGGAATGGCTGGAATACTCGCCGATGAAGAACCGGAAACACCTTGTCCAGGTGGTTCTGAATCACCGGACCCTCGGTTTCTTGAGTGTTAGGGTCAATGCCAAAAGCAACCTGCATCGTAACATCCACCGTGAAACGCATCAGGTCCTGGCACAGGTCAACGGCCTTTCCTTCGTCTGCTGCCCGTTGCCAACGCCTCATCAATCGCCCCAGCATCACCCGGAATACCGGAAACAGGGTCTTCAACCTGGTTCGGTTCAGGGCATTCACAACCATACGGCGTTGACGACGCCAGTCATCGCCTTCAGCTGCAAATACTCCCTTGAGGCGCATATCGGAAGCCGCCGCCTCCAGGATTGATGTACGGCGAAAACTATCGGGACGGTCGAGCAGAATGCCTTGAATGGCAATGCGGTCCGAAATGACCAGAGCCGGACGATTGGCAAAATGAACAAGAAAAATATCGCCATACCGGTCTGCCCATTCCTCCAGCTTCAGATGGATATGGCCAAGACCGCGAAAAGTCAATTGATGCAGATTGCCAACCAAGGGCAACCCGGCTGGACCGGGAAGGTCGCCAATCGACCTGGAAATGCTTTCTTCTAAATCACGCTGGGCCATGCTTTGCTCATCCGTAACTACTCGCCCCCTTGATTCTACTTCATTAGCGGGCATCATTTTCTGCTTGA
>VXPI01000224.1 GCA_009839585.1 Gammaproteobacteria bacterium | reverse complement strand
TCTCCTTCATAATTTCATAAGCGCGTATGGCGCTGTTGTTGGCAGTTTCTTTCATGGTTTGGTTCCTCATGTCTAACGTTGAAGGAATGCAATGAGGAGACGAAAGAAACCCCCGGCACGGGGAAAATCTCCCCATGCGCGGGTGTGGGCCCATACGGACCCGGTATTCGATGTAGCACCCGGTCCTCCGGAGAGGACTGCCGCCGGCTTCCGGTACTGCGGTCCCGCCAGTGGCGGGATTTCAATTGGACGGCTCTTGACAGTTCGGGATGTCAGCCACTGTTGAACCTGACTATATCACAGGCAAATCGGGAAGTTCAACCTTTTTTTTCGGGCTTGATCCCTTCCGGCAATTGATCAATTCTGTCCTCCAGATTCTTCAATCGCCTGTCCACTCTGCAATCCAGCCACATGATTCTGCCCCAAAGCAGGAAAATGCAGACAAACAGGAATGTCAACAGAAGGAATCCCGATCCACCCCCGAAAAGCACAAGGCGCCAGACCGAGTCATCGGAAAAAAGTTCCCATCCGAACCATTCAAGCAGTGGACCAACGATGGAATAGATGGTTTTCACGGAGAGGATAAGGAACATTACCAGTGACAGCCACATCACCATTGCCGTGATACGCTTGCCGTAGTATTTCTCCGCCCCCGCCACCATTCCGCCCAGTCCCAGTTCCATGAGAGAGTTCCTCATCCGCAATTCAAGGGTTGAATAGCAGTATGCCATAAACCAGTTCTCGCCCCCGGGAATGTCAACAGTAAAATCGATCAGGCGTCATCGGCTCAGCCTCGAACCGGCCGGGCAGCCGAGTAACACGCTTGCCTTCATCCTTTCTTCCAGGACGGAAACCCGCGCCGCCAGTTCGTGAATGGCCGGTTCCGGCATGTCCTTCAAGGCACCTGATCTCCCGGACCGGTTTCCGTTCTGTCCATCTTCTCGAGGATGTCGACAACCTTGCGAAGCTGTTTCTTGATTGAATAATCCATCACGATCATCCGGAACCAGAGGCCGAACGATGCAAGCAGCAACACGAATAACAGGATAACCCCGGAATCGTCAAGAGCTTCAAGGAACAGGTGTGGCACATCCAGGATCCGGACATTGTCTGTCGCCAGGTGAAGGGCATCGGAAATCATCAGGCGTACCATGAAATAGATGGCATAAATGAACCCGACAACAATGCCGGCATATACCACGCCAACGACAAACCTGCCGTGTTTCTCCCCGTATTTTTGTTCGATATGCTCGACAATGCTGCTCTTGTCACCGATCATGACCTGACCTCCCGGAATCTGTTGAAATGAAGGCTGGGAGTATCGCACAGCAGCTTCGTTATCCTCCCATATGGGAATGTTCCGCCCGGCCATCGCCTTCTGTACTCTTGCCATGAGCTCGCTTGCGATGATCATGGCTGCAAACGGACCCACGGCAACCCAGATCACCCCGATCAGTGATATCGGGTGTTGGCTCCATCCGATCAATGCAAAAGTCGCCTGGGACAAAAGCAGAACGGCCGCACATAATCCGAGCTTGCAGACCACGTCGAAGTGGAACAGCAGGTGCCTGGCTTCATGGATTCCAGAAGAAACCCGATCCGGCATCATCGTCTCAGCCTCGAACCTGCGCCGTATGCCGGCAACGGGGAAAGGCCGAGCACCCGAGAAAATCCCCCCGCTTCCCCTTGCGGACCACCATGGCGCTTCCGCATACCGCACAGGTCCTGCCGGACGGCTTTGCCGGCTTCCGGCCTGCGCCATTCTCCCGCTTGCGGATGTAGCGGCAGTCCGGATAGCCGGTGCACCCGACAAACGTCCCGAACTTCCCGCGTTTCGACGCGAGCGGTCTCCCGCATTCCGGACATTCTCCGAGCTTCGGATCCGCCCCGGGGGGCGTACCGCCGCCGGGCGCATTCGACTGGGGCCTGCCGGACGGAGTGCCGCGAGGCGGTTCCGGTTGCGCCTGGCCGGAAGGCATCCGGTTTCGGGCATCCTTCACCCATTCGGCCACCAGTTCCTGCTGCCTGTGCATGAACTGCGCCAGACTCGTTTTTCCCTCCGCCACTTCCGAGAGCATCCTCTCCATCACCGCAGTGGTGCAGGGATCCTTCAGGTCGTCCGGAATCGCCGCAATCAGTTCGCGGCCTCTCGCCGTCGACTGCAGTGCCTTCCCGCGGGCCTCGATGAATCTGCGCTCCTTGAGCGTCTGGATGATCTCGGCCCGCGTTGCTTCCGTTCCGATCCCGTCCTGCTCCCGCAGGATCTTCTTCATTGCCGCATCCTCGACCTCCGCCGCCACCCGCGTCATGGCGCGGATCAGCGTTCCCTCGGTGTAGCGCGCCGGCGGCCTGGTCTGCCGATCCGTCACCTCCGCTCCCTCGATTGCGACAGTCTCTCCCCTTTCCAGCCAGGGCACTGGCGCATCCTCTCCACGTTCGGTGCCGCCCGGTGCATCCTCCTGCTCCCTGTTTCCGCTCTCGACCGCCTTCCAGCCGGCGATCAGCGTGCGTTTTCCACTTGCCTCCAGCCTCTCTCTGTCGGCATCAAGTTCGAGCTTCACTGCCTCGTACTCGTGGTCGGGAAGAAACTGCATCAGGTATCGTTCCGCAATCACCCGGTGGACATTCCGCTCTGCCTCGTCCAGTTTCCCGGCATCGACCGCCTGCAGGGTCGGTATGATGCCGTGGTGGGCACTCACCTTCGCATTGTTCCAGGCTCTCGACTTCCGCGCCGGATCGATGCCCTTGAAGAGATGTCCGCATCCGCTTGCGCCAAGGGACTTCTGCAGGG
>VXPI01000271.1 GCA_009839585.1 Gammaproteobacteria bacterium | reverse complement strand
GACTCAGGCCTGTTGGCATTTATCCTGGATAGACAGAACCGTGAATTATGGCGTTCCATGTCTGCGGCTGAGGCCAACCTTGCAGATTATCTTCCCAGGAATCCAGGAATGGAAGTGGAAGTATTTCGATCCGGAAATCATCTCGATAGTGCATTTATTGCCAGTCTGACAGTTGGATGGATTCGGTTTGGTATCAGCCGGGACATCACATTAGTACTGGTTGATGATGCGAGTATGCATGTTGAGCGAATCTATGACTTTCGCTGGACGCTGTTTAAAACTCTTGGGCTGATGGGTTTGGTGTTGTTGCTTGTCCAGATGGTCAGCCTGCTTTGGGGTTTGAGTCCATTGCGTGAAGTCATTCGTGAACTTGATCATATTGAACACAAGCATCAGGAGAAGATCATGGGCCAATATCCGGATGAAATTGCCCAGTTGAGCACACGAATCAATCTGTTTATTGAGAATGAGCGAAAGAACCTGACTCGTTACCGCAACGCATTGGCAGATCTTGCGCACAGCCTGAAAACCCCCCTCGCTGAAATCATCATTATGATTGGAGGGAAGGATTCGCCAGATCGCAAACGGCTGGAAGAGTTGACCGAAGACATGAACAGTATTGTTGAATATCAGCTAAAGCGTGCATCTTCCTCTGAATTCTCGCTCATCCACAAGGCAGTAGAGGTTGAAAAAGTCCTGTTCCGGCTACATCAATCACTCCAGAAAATCCATGCAGACAGAGGGTTGAACGTCAAGTGGGAACTGGAATCAGGTGTCGAGTTTTTTGGTGATGAAGGCGACTTGTTTGAATTGTTGGGTAACGTTCTCGAGAATGCTTTCAAGTGGGCAGATCAGGAGATTCTGTGTCGAACATCATCAATCCGGAAATCGAATGCTGTGCATGATGGGCTGATCATTGAAATCCACGACGATGGCCCGGGTATCAAACCGGAAGATCGTGAAGATATTCTAAAGAGAGGCGTCAGACTGGATGAACGTGCATCCGGACAGGGAATTGGTTTATCCCTGGTCAGTGATATCGTGGAGCGTTACTCTGGAGCCCTGAATATCATTTCGAGTCCGTTGGGTGGTGCCTTGCTGAAAATCGAGTTTCCAGTCCAGTGACCGGACGGAAGATCAGGGCTGAATGTTGCGGATCAGGTCATTGATGCTGACTTTTTTTCGTGTTTTTTCATCGACCCTTTTGACAATGACCGCACAGTACAGGCTGTGGCTTCCATCTTCAGCGGGTAGCGAACCAGATACGACAACAGAGCCAGGTGGTATATATCCATAACTCACTTCTCCACTTGCGCGATCGTATATGCGAGTACTTTGGCCCAGATAGACTCCCATTGATATAACTGACCCCCTGCCAACAATTACGCCTTCAACAACTTCACTTCGAGCACCAATAAAGCAATCGTCTTCAATGATAGTCGGAGATGCCTGCAAGGGCTC
This sequence comes from Gammaproteobacteria bacterium, assembly GCA_009839585.1. Classification (GTDB taxonomy): domain Bacteria; phylum Pseudomonadota; class Gammaproteobacteria; order Arenicellales; family Poriferihabitantaceae; genus Poriferihabitans. The sequence continues at coordinate 1,336 of VXPI01000271.1, read as the reverse complement.
CAGTACCCCACCGATTCCGACTCCTCCTGAGAGGTGAACGTTTGCCCCAATCTGGGCGCAACTGCCAACGGTTGCCCAGGTATCGACCATGGTTTTCTCACCCACATAAGCACCGATGTTTACGTAGCTCGGCATTAATACGACATCGTTTGCAATGTAAGCACCTTTCCTGACGACCGCAGGAGGAACCACCCGGAATCCGCCACTGACAAAGGTATTCTCATCGTAGTCATTGAATTTGGTTTCGACCTTGTCATAGTACCGGGTTGGGCTTGTTCCCATGACCCGGTTTTCGTCAATGCGAAAAGAAAGCAGCACGGCCATTTTTAACCACTCATTCACCTTCCAGCCCCGTGCATCAGGTTCAGCAACACGTACCTGACCGGTATCGAGGAGGTCAATGCTCGTTCGTATGGCACTTTCAATGTCGGATGAAACAGTTTTCGGGGTGATTTTCTCACGTTCCATCCATGCCTTGGTGATAGCGTTTTCCAGATTGGATATGTTCATGATGAATTATGGGTCGAAAGAGGTAGCGTTGGATTTACGGGGGCAAACACAATAAATCTGGGTTATGCCATCCCAATAGATCCCAATTATACGACAATCGGCATCATGTCCTTTTACCCTAGTTCATAAACAGAGCAGTCCGTGTCAGGCGCGAAGTCCCATGCGCCGCGAGTTTCAGTCCCGAAGCCGGAATCACCCACTGGGTGAAACTTCTGAACTTTCAACAACCACGTCATGCAGGGCGTTGACGTACTTCCGTGTTTTCTGTTTTTGGATCAGGGCGTTCGCTGTCCAGCAGAATGCCGCTCCGGGTCTCGTCCACCCTGTCCCGCTGGTAGTTGCGGTGGATGCCTGCCATCATCCGCGAATTCGCAGAATCTTCGTGAACTGGACCAGCTGGCCAGGCCCGCGTTCTTCCGCTTCACTGGCTGTAGCACCGGCATCGCTGCAACGGTCCGCCGCATGGCGGGCAGCAGGCTGCTTCATGTTTCCGGCTGGCCTGTGCCCTCCCGGGAAATCCCGGGCACCCTGTCCGGCATGTCAGGCCGTCAGCAGCTGCTGTCGCTGCACTTGGTCGCCAGGTAGGAACCGACGAAGCGCGGGTGGTTGATGTAGCCGGTGATGGCGGCAGTGCTGTCGCCATACCCCAAACAGCTCTGGGCGTTCCCGGTGTTGCAGGTCGCAACGAATTGACCGTACAGGCCGCTATGCTCAAATCTTGCGTCCAGCCGGTGGTCAATCTCTATGCCATACCATTTCATCACGGTACTTCGCAGGTCGGCATCCAGGTCGTACAGCTGGCCGCGCGTGTCGTCGAGGTACTCGC
>VXPI01000343.1 GCA_009839585.1 Gammaproteobacteria bacterium | reverse complement strand
GTCTATCACGACGCCCACGTCTGCCCGCCGCTGGTCCGCGCCCGCAGGCGGACGGCCGTGCCGGACGTCGGCGGTGCCCTCGCCCCCGGCGCCGCGGCGGGCGGCTGAGCGGCCGACGAACCTACCACGTATGTTGCCTCTTCGGCGTTGGCCGTCAGGCGTAGGACATGGCCGGAGCGTAAGAAATGAGCGACGGACGCCAGCCATCTCCCCTTGAACTGGAAGTGAAGGACTTTGGTCCGATTGCCGAAGGCAAGATTGAATTACGCCCTCTGACGGTGTTTGTCGGACCGAGCAACACCGGAAAATCCTATTTGGCAATCTTGATATATGCACTCCATCGTCACTTTAGTCGAAGCGCTTGGCCTCCGCGTTATCCACGGGCCTACTTGCCCCGCCAAATGGGGACGTCCGAGCGGCTGAGACGCGAGACGGTCGACGCGCTGCGCGGGATGGCGGAGATGCTCGCCCGCCAGAGAGATACGTCCGCCGGCGGCCGCATCGTCCTGCCTGGCGCCATGCGCGATGCCCTCGTTTCGGAACTGCGTCGGGAACGTCGTGCCGTGGAGCGGGAGGTTCAACGCTGCTTCGGTGTCGACCGACGTGGATCGTTGGTCCGGAAAGGACGAGCCGAGCGTGCACAAGTGACGCTACGGCGGCAGTTTCCGAACGATCTCTCGCAGTTCGAATATGCGCTGACGTTGGGGCGAGCTGTATCGGAGATATCAATGACTCCGCCCGGACAACTGGAAGTCCCAATCGATTCCGAAGATGGGATACTGACGATTGGTCGTCTGCGAGAAATAGCCCAGGGGCCGGTCGAGGAGGGTAACATCGGAGACGAGCGGCGTTATTGGGCGCGGCGTCTGATCGCGGAATTGACGACACGCGTACTGTCTCGCCTTTTTGATCCGCTGGATCGTCAGGCATTCTACCTCCCGGCAGATCGGACCGGCGTCATGCACGCCCACAGCGTGGTAGTCAGCGCTTTGGTCGAAGGCGCAGCCATGGCGGGTCTGCGTCCGCCTGCCCGCACCGCCATGCTGTCCGGCGTGATGGCGGATTTTCTCGAGCAGTTGATCGAACTTGATCGTTCGCCAGGCCGTGGCCGGGGCGAGCTCGGAGCGCGAATCGAAGACTCTATCCTCGGCGGCGCCGTCCGTGTCGATAGGTCGCCAACGACTGGCTATCCAAGCTTCGCGTACCGGCCGAATGGATGGAAGAATGATCTGCCGCTAATGAACGCGTCATCCATGGTATCGGAGCTCGCGCCCGTCGTATTGTATCTGCGACACATGGTCCGTCAGGGCGATCTGCTGATCGTGGAAGAGCCCGAGTCGCACTTGCACCCGGCCATGCAGGTCCAGTTCACTCGACAACTGGCGGCGGTCGTCCTCTCGGGGGTGCGCGTGATCGTCACCACGCATAGCGAGTGGCTGCTCGACGAGTTGGCGAATATTGTGCAGCGTTCCGAGCTTCCGGAAGCACGGAGCGGAGAGCCCCAAATTGATCGTCCCGCTCTTTCCCCTGACCAAGTGGGGGCGTGGCTGTTTCAGCCCAAGAGCCGCCCGAAGGGGTCGCGGGTAAGCGAAATCCGCCTGGACGAATCGGGTGTCTATCCGTCCGGCTTCGACGATGTCGCCGTCGCGCTGCATAACGACTGGGCGGGTATTTCCAGCCGGATCGCGGACCGCGCATGACGGGCGTGGTCGGCGCCGTTCGCGGCGCGGTCGACGGAGACTGTCTGGTGGGGCGATGCCGCAAGGAGGGCTGTACCGTTTCATTGGGCGGTGCTCCTCGGAATCGCCTCGTCGTCGACTTCGACAAGCCGGGGTCGCCGTTGGGGCCCGACCAGGCACGCTGCGACTACCTGTTCGTGGCCGAGGCCGCCGGTCGGGCGTTGGTCGGACTGATCGAGGTAAAGAAGGGACGGATCGACGCGAGCGAGGCTCGCCGGCAGCTTCAGGCCGGAGCGCGCGGAGCGGAGCCGCTCGTTCCGTCTTGCCGGTCGATCGTCTTTCGTCCGATTCTCGTGTCCGGCGGTGGCATGCGGCGTGCGGAACGCACCGCCATGAGAAGGGCTTACGTGAGCTTCCACGGCCGCCGCGAGCCGTTGCGCCGCATGGCCTGCAAGGCGCGGCTGATGAGCGCGTTCGCTCCGTAAACCCCGAACTTGTGCCGGACGCGGCAACGGATTTACGCTGCGGGTCGCGTGCCGTGGAGGGTGGCGTGGTGGTTCGTCCGCGATTCGAACGTCGGTTGGTGCGGCAAGCGGCCGTCCTGTGTCTCGTGCTCGCCGTCGCGGCGGCGGCGGAGGCGCGCCCGCGCACGCTCGGCGCCGACGAGATCGCCGCCGTGATCGAAGGCAACACCATCTACGGCTTCGACCCGCGCAGCGGCAGCGAGTTCGCCATGTTCCATTCGGCGGGCGGGCGCGTCGGCGCCGAGGTGCGCAACGTGAACGACCGCACGGACAGGTCGAACGGCCGCTGGTGGGTGACGGACGACGACAAGCTCTGCATCGACTGGGAGCGTCCTCGCTGGATCGACGTTTGCGCCGGCGTGGTCAAGGACGGCGAGAGCATCACCTTCGTCGACGGCAGCGGGCAGATCATCTCGTTCGGGGAAGTCGCGCCGGGCAACCCGGACGATCTGTAGGGGCGGGTCGGAGGCGCGGCGTGAAGGTCTTCGAGATACGCGACGACTGGGGTCTCGACCACCTGGTCGCCGGCGAGCGTCCGGAACCCACGCCCGGGCCCGCCCCGGGGGGGGGGGCGGGTCGCGCCCCCACGCGCAAATT
>VXPI01000230.1 GCA_009839585.1 Gammaproteobacteria bacterium | reverse complement strand
CGTTTTTTATTTCATTCATAATCATGAGGTTATGGCACTACTTGATAAACTTGGGATAACATGCTGGCGGCAATGTTAAGGAGGATGCAATGGGATACCGGACATCCTTGAGCTGGTCTTGAATTTCAAGGATGTCCATGGATAAGCCAGATGGGTCTATTCAGATACAGCATGAACAGAATCACCGCAAGCAGCATCTCACGAACCGGCCACGGCATCAGCAGCATATTCGCCTGCTTCTTCAATGGAACAGACAAGGCAAAAGATACTGATTTGGCCGAATCCATGAAACGCTGTCGCAACTGGGAGATACCATGAGCCAATTTGCCATACATACTCGGCCAGACCTTACGGTATAGCCATTCGCTATCCAGATTCGTCGATTTCAACTCCGATGGATAAAGTCCGTTCAATTGCAGCCAGATAAGCGCCAGGGCCGAGAAAAACAGCAATTGCGTCTGTTCAACCACATGTGGAATGCCAAACGGTCGATAATCAACCGCAAACGGCAGACTATCATACAACAACCATGGATAACACCCTATACCGATGCACTGCCCGGGTAGAGTAGAGATACCAGATGCTGGGGGTGATCATTAACATGCCATGCACATACCGTGGCGATAATTGCGGCAATGTGAAACAGCAACCCAAAATGAAGTTCAACCAGTCAAGTTGAAATAGCGTGAACTCAAGATCAGGCAGCTGAATTGTGCAGATTTGAGAGGAATACAGGACCAGCAGGTTTATGAGTCAATCACCGGAAGAACAGAAGTGCCGGTTGTTGGAACTTATCCGGGCAGCATCGCAGACAAAATGACGGATGCGCTGGAATTCATTGCCAAGTGAGGTTTCAGGTCTGCCTGCAAGCGATCACACCCATTGAATCGCACAAATGCATTCAACTCGGATTTCAAGGCTTCCAGGAACCGCTCAGAAACCCGAAATTCTGCTTCAGTCACTAGGTTGCGAATCAGGAAAGTCCGACTCTTTCGCTCTGCCTTGCAATCCATTCGTGCCACCAGACGGTTATTCCAGAGCACCGGCAAGCAGAAGTAGCCATATTTCCGCTTGTCCTCTGGCATATAACATTCAATCTGGTAGTCAAAACCAAATAACGACAGAATACGATTGCGCTGTATAACGAGGTTATCAAATGGGGAGAGCAAGCGGACGCGATAGTTCCGCTTGAGTCTATCGTCATTTTCAGGGATATCCGGTTTCGCATGATACAGATTATCTCCCACCCGAACCCTGATCAGATGTCCCTCCTCTTCGCGCTCTTTAAGCCGGTTCTCCAAATGTGGTCGTATGGCTGTTCTGAGATAAGACATTTGAGCAGCGTTGCCAAGTCCATTGGCCTGCAAATACCGATCAATCAAAAAATCAGCCTGCTCTTCCGGACTCGGAAATCGGGTATCCACCCAGTCAGGCAAGACCCGTTCACGCAGGTCAAAAACCTTTTGAAAACCCTCCCTGCCGACGATCATCAGTTCTCCCTCCCTGAACAGGGTTTCAAGTGCCGATTTTGCAGGCTTCCACTGCCACATTGAGCGCTTGCCGGGAGTGCTGTCTGCAAAGTCCCTGGAACGCAAGGGGCCCTCATTGCGGATACGCTCCAGCACATGTCGTTTTATTCTGGGATCAACTTTATGCCATAAACTTTCACGTTCCCGGATTCTCTGCATCTCCGGCAAGTACATTCGGAAATCCTGCATCGGCAGGTAAGATGCTGCATGCGCCCAGTACTCGAAAATTCGCCCCTGTTTCTGGAGAGTATCCAGATGAGCATGTTGATAGCGGCGGTTGCGACTCCAGAGTACATGATGATGGGCCCGCTCAACAACCGAGATGGTATCGATCTGAATATACCCAAGATGCTGGATGACTGACTCGGTCGATTCAATCGGACGTTTGGCAGTGCCTCTGGCATAGACAATCTGATGCGATAGAGCTAACGCACGTGCTTCGGACGCACTGATTAACTCGGGAATCATGCCGGTTTTGAAAATTCGAATGCGATTCGATTATTTCCACAACAATTACAGACCGTCAATGGCACGCCTTTCCCCATTTCTTGAGTCGCCAGTAGTTATAGGGCCAAGGTGTCAGAAAGCCTGCGGCGAGCATAATCGGAATAACCCACCAGGTCAGAATTGCGCCACCGGTCAGGGCAATATCCGTGAGGTTCATGGCAAGTTCCATCGCAATCATCGAAATGAGACTCATGCCGATGGCTGTCTTGAAGGCAGCCTGTAAAATCATCCCCCTTCGGAACAGGATAACAGTCTCTAGAGCGATACTGGTTAAAATGCCATTGATCATGGCAAGCAACATGATCAGATAGACTGGCCACGATATACCTGTATACTGAAAATAAGCAATTGTGCCCAGATCGCCGATTGCACAACCCAGCAGACACCAAGCGGTATTGTTGGCGCTTTGTAGCCATGTCTTGCGACATCGCCAATCAAGCTTGGACGAGGTTAGGGCAATCGAATCACTCATTTGACCATCATCTGCAAATAAGGACCATTATATATTAGCGTGAGTGCTACCCCCTTTTGGTCGTAGGGTCATTCTGATAGGTGTGACTGGATCATGTTCTATAATTGCTCTCATCACCTGTGTTGTAATTTCCCTGTTTGGAGTCGCGCCATAAATGCGGCGCAACCCCAAAAAAGGCTTATACCGAATAGTTGACAGACAGGTAATGTTGATCCAGAATCCCAATTATTATAAGCATTGGTAACTACTCGCCCCCTTGATTCTACTTCATTAGCGGACATCATTTTCTGCTT
>VXPI01000063.1 GCA_009839585.1 Gammaproteobacteria bacterium | reverse complement strand
CATATACCCCGGGCGCACTGGATGGTCTGGAGGGAGATTGTGTGATCGGTGTCTCGTTCACGGTTTCGCATATTTTCTGCCCAATCTGCTAATTCTGGTTTAAGCACATATTCCAGGCATATGACGACTCATGCTATTGTGGACCCTATGTTGGACATTCCATTACATGTAGTGAGTGCATATATATATTGAAATATTTAAAGTATCACTTTAAAATAGTCAAATGAATTATATCCCGCGAAACATAACGGCAAAGTTGCAGAAAGCGGCCCAGCATTTTCCTGCCATCTTATTGACAGGTGTCAGGCAGTGTGGAAAAACCACTTTGCTGAAACATGTTTTTCCGAAAGCACATTATGTATTACTTGAAGATCCTGATGTTGTTTATCGAGTGGGCAGGGATCCTAAAGGGTTCCTTGACAACCTGAAACACCCTGTAATTCTTGATGAAATACAAAATATACCGGAACTGTTCGGATATATTCGTACACGCATTGATGCCAATCCTGAAATAGCAGGGCAATGGCTATTGACGGGGTCTCAGGAAGCACCCCTCATGCAGGGGATAACCGAATCCATGGCCGGGCGGTTAGCCGTTATGCAGTTGTATCCTCTTTCTGTACTTGAGACCGATAAAGTCAGTCTTTTGCGAGGAGGGTTTGCCGAGGTTGTCAAAAAGCCCGCAATCGCCGATATCTGGTTTCAGTCCTATATACAGACCTATCTGGAGCGTGATGTACGAGGCATTGCCGCCATCAAGGACTTGAGCGTGTTCCGGCGTTTCATGGGACTGTTGGCATCCCGTCATGGAAACATGCTGAACAAGACTGATTTGGCGGCTCCTTTGGGTGTATCGGTGCCCACAATTTCCTCATGGTTGAACACCCTGGAAATAACCAGTCAGATTATCATCGTGCCGCCGTATTTTGAAAATTTTGGCAAACGGTCAGTCAAATCTCCAAAACTGTATTTTACTGATTCTGGACTGGTATGTTACTTGCTAGGCATCGACAGCATGGAGACAATGCTTAAATCACCATTCTATGGTACCTTGTTTGAAGGGTTTGTAGCATCCGAAGTGATAAAGTACCAGGCAAACAGCTATAGGCGAACCGAACTTTATTATTTCCGTGACCAACAGGGATTGGAAGTGGATTTTGTAATACCGCAAGGTGCGGGAAAATTATTGCTGGTAGAGGCGAAGGCGACAAAAACGCTAGTGCCTTCCATGGCTCAACCCCTGAATCGCTTAACCAAATCCATTGATAGATATCAGACTCGATCTGTGATTGTCCATTGCGGTATCTTGGATACAGCCATTGATCAGGTTTTGGCACCTGGTACCATTGCCAGAGACGTGAAATCTCTATTGAATGAGCTTTATGCACTCTGACATGTGTATCCATCAAAGTGCCATCTTGCCATTATTTTCGGTCTGTTCTTGTTGTTTTTCTTGATGAGGGTTATTGCCCCAGTGTAAAAGTCTGACCTACACGACAGCACAGACTATTGACAGCCATAATGATTGGGTTAGAATCAACTCTCCGATTTTGCGACGGAAGCGGGAATAGCTCAGTTGGTAGAGCACAACCTTGCCAAGGTTGGGGTCGCGAGTTCGAGTCTCGTTTCCCGCTCCAGCACACCGTCGAGTCTATACAAGGGGTCATGACCGGTGGTTTCCTGGAGATTCTTGAAGGATCCGGAGTAAAATCAAATCATGTTGACGTGAATTCCAGTGTCAGCCTGGCTGAGTGGCAGAGTGGTCATGCTACGGCCTGCAAAGCCGTCTACCTCGGTTCGATTCCGGGCTCAGCCTCCAGTCCTCTTCCGGTGTTCAGTCGAAATCCATCCCCCGTAGTGAGCTACTCCATAGTCCATCCCGAGCTATTGAACTAGGCCAAGATACGTGTGCTGGATGAATCATCTACTCAAGGGTTTTGTGCCTGACATACGGAGCGAATATACATTTGCCTGACCTGGCACATCATTTCACGAACCAGTTAAGGCATTGATCGGCTTGTGAAGGTTATCGTCATTGGTGCCGGGGTGGCTGGACTCTCGGCAGCATACGAGTTGCAGCGGCACCACATCGATTTTTTGTTGCTGGAGGCTGACGATCATGCTGGCGGCCGCATCGCCGCTGAGAATGCGGGAGAATTCCGGGCTGATACCGGTGTCCAAATTTTTACGGAATCCTATTCCACTGCTATTCGTCTGTGCCATGAAATCGGCATATCTGAAGAATGCAGCCGACGAACCGGCATCTACAGCAAAGGCAGCTTCCGGATCCTTGATCAGAATGACCCATGGACCAGTCTTCAGACCCTGCATGGCTTCAAGCTTCTTTCAGCCCAGGGTTTGAGTCAATTGATAAAGCCCGCCCAGAAAATCAGGACTCATAGCAACCAGCTGAGACTGAATGACGCGTCGCATGCTCCACTCCTGGATACAGAGACGAGTATCGTTGATCGGATGCGGAAACATGCCGGTTCCAGGTTGCCGGAAGATTTGGAGTAGGCTAGGATTAGCGTTCTCACTCATGCCCAGCCTGATAAAGCCGGCACTGCCTACGGCATGCCCTTCTTTGGAATTTCATTTTCAAGCCTGTCGATTTTATTGTGCCCGAAAGGGGAGTCGGTTCGCTTGCCCGAGGCCTTGCTGATACCCTTGGTGACAGGATCCGGCTGAGTGCGTCTGTCAAGCAGGTGGCTGTTCCCTAATCCCAAAACAGAGATTTTTTTGCCCGTTGCAGGCCGCATCCGCCAGAGGGTTTCGTCGAGCAGTCCCAGATCGGCGGGCCTGACTTTC
>VXPI01000233.1 GCA_009839585.1 Gammaproteobacteria bacterium | reverse complement strand
TTTCCGGAGAATCTTCCCTTCACTGGTAGAATAACGGGGTTTTCTGGGCAGACACGAACTACAAGAATGAAGCATCAAGACTAGTCTGCGTTGGTTACGGCTGCATAACCCAAGTCGTCGGCTGCAACAACCAGTTCATCATTCACGAAGGGTACGTCGTCGAGTACAGACCAACGGGCTACGGCGGGACCAAGTGCTACACCGATGAGACCCTAAGACCAGAAGGGGTGTGGGTAACATCCGAGTGATTTGTAGTACCATACAACCATGAAGAAGCAACCGACAAAGGTTAGGCAACGCAGATCCCAGCCTTTCGATTCCAGCTACCAGCCGTCAAAGCGTGAAATGGAACAAGAGGTCGATATGCCGGGAGCCAGTATGAAGACCCTGCAAAAGGCGTTCTTCAGCCGACCCACAAAGAAGAAGTAGAAAGCAATCCGTTTGCTGACCGCGCCGGTCTTGGTGGGTCAAATGTTACTTTTAGATATAATTCCCTTTTAAAAAGGGGATCCCTGTACCTACGGAAATACTATTTCCCGGACACGCTTCAGCAACTACAGGTATGCCATTCCAGATGGTTGTTTTGGGTGCCCCGCCACGGCGTTCTGGCAGGGCAGCCGGCACCCCCGCCGCCCCGAATCCCGCCTGCCGGGCATTCCCCGGCATTTCCCACACCCGCACTGCCGAAATCCCGGCCTGGAGCGGTCAGGAAAATCTCTATTTTGAGATTAGGGCTATTGTATATAGTTTCCATAAAAACCCATTTATTGAATGTCGATACCAGGGGCAAAATCATGCAGATAGCAAGTAGAGTCTCCTACTGGCACGGTAAAGGTTAAAACCAGTCGGAGAGCAGCTGCCAGGCGCCAAGCCATGAAATACTCATTCCATTTATCACTCCTTTATGCTACAAGATCACTCGTACTGCTTTGCATAGATATCTGAAAATTTGATCGGACAGGAAGAAAATGACTCCACCAGCATTTACTTTTGAAGGCATCTATTCGCCAATTGTTACTCCATTTCACAAGAGTGGTGAAATCGATTTCGACACCTTGGGCGAGATTATAGAGTTCCTCATTGAACAAGGGGTGCATGGGTTGATAACCGGAGGATCAACCGGAGAAAACTATGCACAGACCGTCGCCGAGAGACTCGAGGTAGCAAAATTTGCCCACCAGATAATCAAGGGGCATACACCTCTGGTGGTCGGCACCGGTGCAATGCTGACCCCTGACTCCCTGGCGTTGGCAAGCGGTGCTAGAGAACTCGGGGCAGATGCGATCCTTCTCGCAAGCCCGCCCTATGCACTACCCACCGACCGCGAAAATGCGCTCAATGCACTTGCCATTGACAAAGCCGCCAATCTACCCATCATGCTCTACAACTACCCGGGGCGAACCGCTACCATGATGGGTGAGGAATTTCTTGACCGAGTAGGCCGCTCCAGTAATTTTTGTGGCATCAAGGAAAGTTCCGGTGACATCAATCAGTTGCATTTACTCGCTCGTGATTACCCACATATTCAACTGGGTTGCGGCATGGATGATCAGGCACTGGAGTTCTTTGCCTGGGGTGCCCGGTTTTGGGTTTGCGGCGGCTCGAATTTTCTACCGGCAGAACATATTGCTCTCTACGAGGCTTGCGTGTTGCAGGGAGACTTCAATAAAGGGCGCCGCATCATGGCAGCCATGATGCCGTTGATGCGCCTGCTGGAACAGGGAGGAAAGTTTGTACAGACAATTAAATATGGTGTCACCCTGCAAGGCATGCATGCAAGTAATGTACGCGCCCCCCTGAAAAGCCTGAACAAGGATGACAAGCGTTCTGTGGAGCAAATAAGTCAAGTATTAAAGACAACTATCAAGAACATCATAAGCGGGGACTGATCAATGGAGCTTTTAACTCTGGACGAATACCAGGCACTTGCGGAAGATCTGGATTTTCCAAACACTGCCTACATTGACGGTGCATATCGTCCGGCTATTTCCGGAAAAACCTTTGCAACAACCAACCCGGCGACCGGCGAATTGCTCGCGAATATCGCATCCTGTGATGCGAGAGACGTGGACCTTGCCGTTGCAAAAGCACGTGAGGCATTTGATGATGGAAGGTGGTCGGCGCTTCATCCAGCCGAACGCAAGGACATTTTGATTCGCTTCGCCAAGCTGCTTACCCGCAATCGGCGTGAACTGGCGGTATTGGAAAGCATTGAAAGCGGTAAAACCATTTATGACTGTGAGAGCGTTGATATTCCTGAAACCATCAACACGATCAAGTGGCATGCCGAACTCATTGACAAAATATATGACCGGGTTTCACCACCTTCGGAAAATCACCTTGCGATGATCGTCAGGGAACCTATCGGCGTGGTCGGTCTGGTACTTCCCTGGAACTTCCCGCTTCTTATGCTGGCCTGGAAGATAGGCCCAGCCCTGGCTTCCGGATGCTCAATAGTCGTTAAGCCCGCAGAACAGACATCCTTGAGCACCTTGCGAGTTGCTGAACTTGCCACCGAAGCTGGATTGCCCAGAGGTGTGTTGAATGTTGTGACAGGTTTCGGTGCAGAGGTGGGAGAGCCCATCGGGCGCCACATGGATATTGACATGGTTTCGTTTACCGGCTCGACTGTCACGGGAAAGAAATTTCTCGGCTATTCTGCAGAAAGCAATGCCAAGGAAGTAGTGCTTGAAATGGGTGGCAAAAATCCTGCGATCGTCATGGATGATGCCGAGAATCTTGACTACATTGCAGCCCAAATCGTCAACGGTGCATTTTGGAACATGGGTGAAAACTGTTCTGCATCTTCT
>VXPI01000221.1 GCA_009839585.1 Gammaproteobacteria bacterium | reverse complement strand
ACGCAGACGCTACCGAATGGACCTTCCAGCTCCGCAAGGGTGTTACCTTTCATGATGGGACGCCGTTTACGGCAGATGATGTTGTGTATACCATGAATCGCCATGTGGCCGAAGATTCGACATCCACGATCAAGTCCGTCCTTAGTTCCGTAAAAGAGTGGAGAAAAGTAAACAGTCATGAAGTGAAGGTAGAGATGAATTCACCGAATTCTGACCTGCCTATCTTGATGGGCCTGTTCCAGTCAAAAATCGTGAAGAACGGCTCTACCGGAGACGGTATCGGAACTGGCCCCTTCGTTCTTGATTCATTTGAACCGGGCATCAAGTCGTTACACAGGAAAAATCCGGATTACTGGCGAGATGGAGCGAATCTGGATAGCATTGAAATCACCGCAATTACCGATTCAGCTGCCCGCGCCAATGCACTGTTAGCAGGCGACGTCCAACTGATTGTTGCTGTCGACCCGAAATCATTCCGGCAGATTGAAACCGCCGATGGTGCCGAATTACTGTCAACACCGGCTGCCGTACAGCTGGGAATTTGTTGTCTGAAGAGTACGGAACCAGGTGCCAATGATGATTTTGTCAAGGGTCTTCAGTACATTCAGGATCGCGAACGGATCGTCAAGAAGGTCTTGCGTGGCAAGGGCTCGGTAGGTAATGATACGCCGATCATGTTTGCTCATGGCAGAGATTTCTGTGAAAATCTTCCACAGCGTGAATTTGATCCTGACAAGGCGAAATTCCACTTCAACAAGTCGGGATATACATCAGCCGAGCTTCACATGGCACCGGTTGCATCGGGAATTGAGGACATGTGCCTGTTGGCACAAGCCAATGCTGCAAAAATTGGTTTCGATCTCAAAGTCAAGAAAGTTCCCGCTGATGGTTATTGGGGTGCTGTGTGGTTGACAGAGCCAATCAATGTAGTAACCTGGTTTCCACGGCCTACTGCAAATTCCCAGATCGCGATTCAGTTCGCCCCGGGAGCCGCATGGAATGATACACACTGGCACAACGACAGGCTGGGTGAGTTGCTGAAGCTTTCTTTGGCAGAAACCAATCTGGAAAGACGAGAAGAAATGTATTGCGAGATGCAGACACTCATTCACAATGGCAGTGGTATGGTTATTCCCGCATTTTCAAATATCAATGATGGCATCGCCTCCAATGTCATGGGAGTGCCTAATTTGCCACTTGGCAATTTGGGAGGGGCAGAATGGCCTGAGTTTATCTGGGTGACTTGATCGCTATTTCATTATTCAAGTAACCAGCATCGCCCGTGGGAAACCAAATTTCCACGGGCGATTTTTTTGAAGGGCTATTGACGATTAGACAGGGCTTGAAGGTCAAGCGTCGACTATGGTCCACAACAGGGGCAGGCAGGATTCCGGTTTAACTTCATGTGCTGCCAGTCCATTGTTCTGCCATCGAACAACCAGACGACTCCACATAAAGCCGGACTTCCAAGAAGTACATTGACAGATTCCATGGCTTGCATGCTGCCGATAATGCCAACCAAGGGTGCGACGACGCCTTCCATCTCACAGGTTGCGCTTTCGATGCTCCGGTCAGGATAAAGACACTGATAACAGGGGCTTTGGGAATTTCGGGGGTCAAAAGATGTGACTTGTCCCTCCCAGCGTATCGCTGCACCCGAGACAAGTGGAGTCAGCGTTTGCCTTGAGACATCATTGAGCTCAAAACGGGTGGGAAAATTGTCCGTGCAGTCCACGATCAGCGAGACATCCTGAGCCTGCTCCATAAAATCTTCATAATCCAGAACGTAGTCAAGAGTCTTAATATGGATATCGGGGTTGATTGAGCGTAATCGGTTTGCTGCAGATTCAGCCTTGTGCTGTCCGATATTCGCATGTTCGTGGATTATCTGTCGTTGAAGGTTGGACTCGTCTATATGATCAAAATCAGCGATACGCATGGAACCAACCCCTGCCGCTGCTAGATACAAGCCGGCCGGCGATCCTAAACCGCCCATTCCGACAACAAGGATCGAAGAATCACGCAGTCGCTCCTGCCCCTCAATGCCAATTTGGGATAAACGTATTTGGCGACTGTAACGTTCCGTAAAACTGTCCTGATTCATCGAAAAACCTCGAACCAATGCCTATCCCAATTATAGTGTCGCTTGATTGAAACAACCCTATCAAACTTTCGTGTCGACTCCGAAGATTCTCTCCCGCATTTCTTCGTAGTGGAAGACGAACACTTGCGCTCACGCCGTTTCGGATATTGTCGGGCAATTCCTCGAAATCCCCGAGATTCCCTTCGGCAGGATCAGGTTGCCGATTTTCATTCGGCGCACGGCCCGTCCTTCGGGGTAGTACTGGACAGCTTTACACTTCGTTAAACAGAATTCTGTTCGTGATAATTCTGTATGCTCGACGAGGATATGGAGGGAGCCGAACAGCTTGTCCACAAGTTCTGTCAAGCTCCCGACGACGGGGGAGTCGGAACTTTCAGCCAGTTCTCCAATCTGAGTCCTTCGACCCGGGAGAAATGCTTCTCGTTGTTGGAGACAAGGGTCGCATCAATGATCAGAGCGTGCGAAGCAATCATGGCATCCGTAAAGCCGATAGGTACACCCTTTTCAAAAAGGGCTGATTGAGTTTTGGCGAACTTGTCCGCACATTCAGTCGTCCACTCCGCTACACAATCCATCCGTTCGCACACTTTGTCGATGCGATAGTGATAACTTTCCGATCCGGCCCTTTCAGCACCAAAGCGCAACTCCTGGTAGGTGATTACTCACATGCAGAGTATGTGTCCCTCGCGTGCCCTGTCTTCCAGGGATTCCAGCAC
>VXPI01000305.1 GCA_009839585.1 Gammaproteobacteria bacterium | reverse complement strand
CCTTCAAATACACTACACTTTTATCATCAATGCCAAATCTTGCGGGCGTGGCGGAATCGGTAGACGCAACGGACTTGATGTAATTTGAGTGCTTTCCGGGAAACCGGAAATGTAGAACTGCTCAAACTCGGGAAAACCTGAAATACGGCAATCCCGAGCCAAGCCCGGCTTCGGACGGGAAGGTGTAGAGACTAGACGGGCAGCACCTAAGGCAGACAGCTAGGGTGAAGGGATAGTCCAGACCACAAACCTCGAATCATGAGGGCGGTGCAAATCGTAGCTGGTATGAAAATCCGTTTGCCTGATGGCAGTGAGGGTTCGACTCCCTCCGCCCGCACCAGAAATGAAATACCCGACCGATTGAACAGGACAGGGTCAGGCATCACCAGACAAAAGAACCAACGACAGCACTAGGGCGAGCCGGAACCAGTATAACGGGGCACTCAGTGTCCGCAAGGCCAGCCACGCACTCGCCAGATGACAGCACTTCTACAACTCGCAAGGCCTCACTTCGCGCTTGCACTTACGGCCCCAATGCAGTACCTTCAACAATGTGCGTAACCGAACCCGAATGTCTCACATTTGGTGAACCCCCCTAATCCAAAAACAGAAAACATGGAAATTCGTTCAGCGCCCTGCATGATGTGGTTCTTGAGAGTTCGGAAGTTTCACCCAATGAGTGATTCCGGCTTCGGGGCTGAAACACACGGCATATGGGACTTCGCGCCTGACACGGACTGCTCTATTTATGGATTAGGGAACCCGCACGGTTAGGGAATTCAGTTACTGCTTCTGTTATAATCGCGCCTGTCAAAATTACCGGGTCCGGTATTACACTGCATGAATCGATATTATTTTTCAGTGCCACATTATATTTCAGAATCCAGAGGATCGTCATGACGGATGAAGATATCGAAATGACGCCAGAAAATGTCAACCCCCAGCGGCGCCTGCTGACAATTGCCACGACCGGCTTTGGTCTTGCCGGTGTTGCCGGGTTGGCTGTTCCATTTGCAGGAAGCCTGTTGCCGAGCGAAAGGGCAAAGGCGGCTGGTGCCCCGGTTGAAGTCGATATCAGCAAGCTTGAGCCAGGCCAGCAGGTCACCGTTGAATGGCGTGGCAAGCCAGTCTGGATTATCCAGCGTACACCGGAGGCACTTGAACTGCTGCCCGACATGGTCGATCGACTGATTGACCCTGATTCCAGCAGCAATCAGCAACCCGAATATGCGCAAAACCCCACCCGTTCCATTCGCGAAGACATCCTGGTGCTGGTTGGCATCTGCACACATCTTGGGTGCTCACCCCAGTATCACCCCGAGATTGGCAGCGTGACCTTCGATGACGACTGGCGAGGTGGCTTCCTGTGTGTCTGTCATGGTTCCAAGTTTGACCTTGCAGGCCGGGTTTATGCCGGCGTTCCGGCACCAACCAATCTTGAGGTTCCGCCACACCGCTATCTTGACGACAACCGTATTCTGATCGGATCAGATCAGGAGGCCGCATGAAAGCCCTGATGCAGTGGGTTGATGCCCGGTTTCCGTTCAGTAGCGTCGTTCGGGAACACATTACCGAATATTACGCGCCAAGGAATTTCAATTTCTGGTATTTCTTTGGCAGTTTGGCCATGCTGGTCCTGGTGTTGCAGATTGTGACCGGTATTCTGCTGGCCATGAATTACAAGCCGGATGCTGAACTCGCGTTCGCATCCGTCGAATACATCATGCGGGATGTGTGGGGCGGCTGGTTCGTGCGCTATATGCATTCGACCGGCGCATCGATGTTTTTCGTGGTCATCTACCTGCACATGTTCAGGGCCCTGCTGTATGGGTCATATCGCAATCCACGCGAATTGATCTGGATTATTGGCATGGTCATCTACATGGCCATGATGGTCACCGCGTTTCTGGGCTATTTGCTGCCTTGGGGGCAGATGTCCTACTGGGGCGCACAGGTTATCGTCAACCTGTTTGAGACCCTGCCGATCATTGGTGGGCCGCTTTCCGAATGGATACGCGGTGACTATGTCATTTCGGATATTACCCTGAATCGATTCTATGCCCTGCATTATCTGGTACCGTTTATTCTGGCCGGACTGGTATTTCTGCACCTGGTAGCGTTGCACAAGACAGGCTCAAACAATCCTGACGGTATCGAAATCAAGAAAGGCCCAAAAGGCAATCGCTGGGGCGAGAGTGCACCCAAAGACGGTATTCCCTTTCATCCCTACTATACAGTCAAGGATCTGCTCGGGGCTGTCGTGTTCATGGCGATTTTTCTGGCGATTGTATTCTTCGTGCCGGAAATGTTCGGGTTCTTCATTGAGCAGCCCAATTTCGAACCGGCTAATCCGCTGAAGACCCCGGAGCATATTGCTCCAGTCTGGTATTTCACGCCGTATTATGCAATATTACGGGCGATCCCGAGTTTTGCCGGAACACAGGTATGGGGAGTGCTGGCGATGTTTATCTCGATTGCACTGTTCTTTGTATTGCCTTGGCTGGATCGTAGTCCGGTACGCTCGGTTCGCTACAAAGGCCCAACAACCCGTCTGGCTCTCGGCCTGTTTGTGGTTACCTTCCTGGTGCTTGGCTGGCTAGGGATTCAGGCACCAACCACCAGCCTCACCATCATGTCGCAGTTCTTTACCTTGCTGTACATGCTGTTTTTTCTGCTCTTTCCGTGCTTCAGTTCCGCCGGTCAGCCACTGCCCCTGTTTGCAAAGGGGTTGCTCGTGATATCGATTTTTTCGGTTCTTGCAACGATTGTGTACTGGTGGTTTCTGTGGAGTGGTGGACCCGGTTTCACACATAAGATCAGTTATAC
>VXPI01000126.1 GCA_009839585.1 Gammaproteobacteria bacterium | reverse complement strand
CGCCGGAGGAACACTCCCGGACACCGATTCCCTGCCCCTGCCTGTCCATGCCGGCGTAGCCGGCATGGACAGGCAGGGGCAGTGTTGCACTTCGGACTGGAACTCGGCACTTGATAGATGCTAACGGCCGAGTAGTTATGCATATTTCATTCTTGTACTTGCTCACGCAAACTGAGACCGATCAATTGTCACAAGAACAGCCTTTTCGTGCCAAACAGATTTGACAACACCCTATCTGAAACTATTATTCATGTACCCAACACGATTTTGGAGAGCATATTTGGGATGTGGTCAACAGATCACAGTTCCTCGGCCTGCATGTCCAGGAGGTTGCGTTTTGCCCCGCCAAACACCATGCCGATCAGGTGTACCGGCTGGCCCGGTACTTCTCGGCATACCCCCCTTCCGCATCTGGGCAATGGCACGGTCGAGCACCGCTTCCGTCTTCGTGTCCTCTTCCTCCATCTTGAACTCCAGCATGAACACCCGTCCGGCATGCTGCAGCACCATGTCCGACCACCCATGGCTGGCCGACTCTTCCGCCACGAGATCAATCCGCGTCGT
Source organism: Gammaproteobacteria bacterium (assembly GCA_009839585.1). GTDB lineage: Bacteria > Pseudomonadota > Gammaproteobacteria > Arenicellales > Poriferihabitantaceae > Poriferihabitans. The sequence continues at coordinate 2,266 of VXPI01000126.1, read as the reverse complement.
CCGGAAGCTCATGTACAGCAGGCTTGCATACCAAGACTCGTAACGGGCGAGGTTGCCGGTGGCATGCCACTCGCCGGGAATGCCCCACAGCAGTCGTTCGAGATCTTCCCGGAACGCCTGGAAGTCGGTCTTACCGAGTGCTTCAATTAGGCTTTCTCTCGCTTTCGCCACTATTTCGCCACACCCCGTCAGGTGTTCGGTCAGGCCCAGGTTGAAGCTGCTCTGTACCTCGAAGTTCGGGTAGTCCAGGTAGTACTGGATGCGACTTCCCAGCACCTCCTTCCGGGAAATGGTCAGGTATCCGCACTGGAACAGCAGGGCCTCGATGCGGAACGTTTCCAGTTCGAACTTTGTCACGAAATCCGCATCCATCACGCAGTTTTCCAGCTGCAGGGGCTTGGCCTGCTTCGCCATCAGTAGCCGGTACAGGTAGCCCGGCTCGCCGGGCTGGAACCAGTGTGCCATGAATTCGCGCTCATTGAACAGGTGGAGAATGTCGTGCGGGTTGTAGAGCTTTTCCTCCCCGAACCAGTGGCAACCGTTGTACCACCTGCGGATCTCGTCCCGGTCGAGTCCGGGCAAACACGGTATCGAGATCACGGTCCGTGTAGCCGCAGATGGCCGCATACCCGGGGGACAGGCCGATGTCCGTGAGGTTGTTCAGTCCCGAGGAGAAACTGTTCTTCGAGAACATCGTGATGCCAGTGACGAACACGAAGCGGACATGGTCTTCGGCATCTTTAAGGATGCTGTATATGTCCCCGAGGCAATCCCGATTCTCCCTAGCCTTCTCACGGTCCTCCAGCACGTTCAGGACGGGCCGGTCATATTGGTCGATCAATACCACCACCTGCCGGCCGGTCTTCCGGTGCAGAAAGTACAGGACATTTTCAAGCCTGTCGGAAGCGGACCTTGCCGAGGACAGGGATTCCAGGTCAAATGCCAGCTCGATCCTGGACAGCTGATTGTGAGCATGATACTCGATGTCATCGGCCATGCTGACCTTCCCGCCGAAGCTCAGGCGGACCACCGGGTACTTTACCGACCAGTCCCAGTGCGGGTGGATGTCCAGTCCCCGGAACAGGGGCTCGTTGCCCTCGAACAGTTCCTTCAGGGTACTGATCAGCAGGCTCTTGCCGAAACGGCGGGGGCGGGAAAGGAAGTAGAAGTCACCCTCCTCGATCATCTGTCGGATCAGGGGGGTCCTGTCGACGTAGTAACAACCCCTGTCTCTAAGCCGGCTAAATGTCTGGGTGCCGATTGGCAACTTGTGGCGTTCTGTCAGGGTTTTGGCATTCATGATGTGGCAATCATAGCATAGTGGGGGCAGGCAACTGCACTAATTCCGGGACTGGTAAAATCATCAGGAATTCAGGGATGTCCTCTAGGTCGGACTGCGTATGTAACTGTATCCATGTATCAGGCAGTCATCTTATCTGCTCGCTTCCCCCTGCCCTGATCTTTGTGATGGTGGTATCCACAATTTCAAAATGGAGATTAGGGATGCCAACGATTCACGACGAATGGAGTTTCCATGTATACAATAACCGGGTAAATTTTCAGACGATTTTCGGGTTCGGAATTGGGAACGCTAAACGGATATACAGTCATTGAACTTGCTGGAATTGGCCCTGGGCCGATGGCAGGCATGATGCTTGCTGACATGGGTGCTCGGGTGATTGTGATAGAGAGGTTCAACAAAGATCAAAAAAGACGCAACCTGATCGGTATGCGTGGCAAGGAATCCATGGCTATCAATCTCAAGGATTCACAGGGAGTATCCACTCTTCTGGAATTGATTGATCGTGCCGATGTACTGATTGATCCCTACAGGCCGGGAGTTTGCGAGAGGCTGGGAATGGGTCCTGATGTTTGTCTCGAACAAAACCCCGGATTGGTCTATGGAAGAATAACCGGTTGGGGACAGGATGGACCGATGGCAAATGTTCCCGGACATGATCTTGGATATTTGTCGATTACCGGCGCATTGCATGCGATTGGTGAACCTGGAGGCCGGCCCCAGATTCCTCTCAATATGATCGCAGACATGGGCGGCGGCGGTATGCTGCTCCTGAATGGAATTCTGGCCGCGCTGCTTGAAAGACAGAAATCCGGGCTTGGACAGGTTGTCGATGCAGCGATGGTCGATGGTACGATTTATCAACTGCTGACGATCCATGAAATGGTTGCGGAAGGCAACTGGAATACTGATAATCGTGGCGTCAATCTCCTGGATGGTGGAGCACTTCATTACAATGTCTATGAG
>VXPI01000038.1 GCA_009839585.1 Gammaproteobacteria bacterium | reverse complement strand
CCTTGATCAAGGTGCAATTTCGTCTACAAATCAGCTGCTCTGCCAGCTGAGCTATGCGGGCTGGAATATGACCAATCAGTACAATCGTCAACCAAGTAGCGATTGTATTCGTACAATCCCTGATTTTCAATCACTGGAAACGATCAATGGAAAACCATTCGGGTAACCGCAAATAGCCGGTGAATTCGTTCAGTATCACACCTCAACCAATTACCTTACGGCTTCTTTTGCTACAATGGATTCATGCAGTTTCAGACAAGACTTGCCAGATTACCGTTCTACCCGGAGGAGTTCGCCTTATTTTGGGGCCCTGCTTCATGAATCTCAGTGAATTTGACTATCAACTGGACAACAGTCAGATTGCAAGGTATCCCAGGTCCGGGAGAACAGACAGCCGGCTACTGGTGGCAAGGACCGGTTCGGACCAGTTCTCTGACAGGCAGTTTCACCAATTGCCTGCCCTGCTCTCGCCCGGTGATCTTGTGGTCGTGAACAATACGCGCGTCCTGCCTGCCCGTATTTTTGCAGCCAAGCCTACCGGCGGCAAGGTAGAAATCATGCTGGAGAGAATTCTTGAAACCTCAGGCGCACTTGTCCAGCTTCGCTCCAGCAAGCCGATCCGGGAAAATCAGGAGTTGCTGGTAGACGGCAGAGTGCTCATCGCAAAGAAGTCCCAACAGGAATTTTTTGTTGTGCAAACTGCAGATGGTGATCCGATAACAACCCTGTTTGAACAATCTGGCCACATGCCCTTGCCGCCCTACGTGAACAGGGATGCAGAGGAGCAGGACGAGGATCGTTATCAGACCGTATATGCCGAGCACCCGGGTGCGGTAGCAGCACCGACAGCCGGGCTGCATTTTGATGATGCATTAATCGATACAATCACTGAAATGGGGGTGGACTGGACTTCAATAACCCTGCATGTCGGGGCCGGCACATTCAAGCCTATCCATAGTGAAAATATACTGGATCACCACATGCACCAGGAATGGCTGGAAGTGAATGCAGGAACCTGCCAGAAAATCATCGATACCAGACGATCTGGTTCCAGGGTAATTGCAGTTGGGACCACCGTTGTAAGAGCACTGGAAAGTGCCGCCCTAAGCGGCGAATTGAAGCCCTTCTCGGGTGATACTGACTTATTCATCATACCGGGATTCCGGTTTCGCATCGTGGATGCCCTGATCACCAACTTTCACCTTCCCCGCTCCACATTACTGGTTCTGGTCAGTGCTTTTGCGGGCCGAAGTCATGTACTGTCTGCATACCGGCATGCCATTAATCAGGGATATCGCTTCTACAGTTATGGTGATGCCATGTTTCTGGAAAAACAGCCATGAAATTCAAGCTGCTGTCTACTGATCAAAAGGCGCGGCGCGGTGAACTGCAGCTTGTGAGGGGGGCAGTTGCAACGCCCGCCTTTATGCCAGTAGGCACATCTGGCACCGTTAAGACCTTGTCACCCGAAGAGGTCCGGCAAACGGGAGCAGATATCCTGCTTGGCAACACCTTTCATCTCATGATTCAGCCCGGGACCGAGGTCATTCGCCTGCATAATGGCCTGCACGGGTTTATGAATTGGCATCGTCCAATCCTGACTGATTCAGGCGGGTTTCAGGTCTGGAGTCTGCAGGACCTGAGGCGTCTGGATGAAAAGGGGGTGACCTTTCGCTCCCCGCTCGATGGTCGTCAGGTTTTCATGGGACCCGAGGAATCCATGTCGGTCCAGAGCGCACTTGATTCCGATATCGTGATGGCCTTTGACGAATGCACTCACTATCCGGCCACCTATGAGCAAGCAGCCGATTCCATGCAACGCTCCATGCGCTGGGCCTCGCGATGCGTTCAGAGCTACAACGGCAATGGGACACTGTTCGGGATTGTTCAGGGAGGGGTGTTCGAGGAATTGAGGATTCAATCTCTTGAGCAGACCATTGAAATCGGATTCAAGGGGTATGCACTTGGTGGATTATCGGTAGGCGAGCCCAAAGAGGACATGATCCGGGTCTTGTCGGAAATCGCCCACCGGATGCCTGCAGATTGTCCCCGCTATCTGATGGGAGTTGGAACTCCCGGTGATCTGGTCAATGGAGTAAGACAGGGTATTGACATGTTCGATTGCGTATTGCCAACCCGTAATGCACGCAACGGCTGGTTATACACACAAAAAGGCATCGTAAAAATCAAGCATAGTCGCTATCGGCTGGACTCAAAGCCTCTCGACAGCCAATGCAAGTGCTACACCTGTGCCCATTACTCCCGCTCCTATCTACGCCATCTGTTCCAGAAAAATGAGATTCTGGGTCTCCGGCTGTGCTCCCTGCATAATCTGCATTACTACCAGAACCTGATGAGGCGGATTCGTGATGCGATTGAATCCGGTACATATGAGGACTTTGCCGATTCGTTTCACGAGGACCATCCGAAGGATTGAACCTGAGAAAGAACTCTGGCACAAATCAACACTCCTGCGGAATCAGGGTATTCATTCCGCATCAAAAAATATCAACATACAGTGAAATTGTGGGATAGAATAATCCCGTAGCCTTGCAGGTTCAGAGCTGCCTGTCCGGTTGTCACCTAGCCAGTGAAAACCCAATGCTGGTTCGAGATGATGCCCCTGATCATGCAAGGCCTCTTTATTTCCATTTTCCGGTCGAGGCGAGCCACGGCATTTTGAAGGCTTGGCGTGGGACTATTCGTAATACAATCACCGTTAGCCTTGTGATTAACCCTATTGCATGGAACATTCCAATGTTTGACAAGTATCTGACTATTGAACAACTCGACCCGGAGCTCTGGGACGCGCTGGAGAACGAAAAAAACCGCCAGGAGCAT
>VXPI01000385.1 GCA_009839585.1 Gammaproteobacteria bacterium | reverse complement strand
CTACCGGAGTGACAAAACTGGTTCACTGGCGAAATGAGTTCGAGATTGGGCTATGCTTGAGATTCTGGGAACCCTGGCAAGCAATGCCCTGAGTTTGCCGGGAATACTCGGCCTGGGCATTGGCATGATGACTCGCCAGCCATATCTGGCTGGGAGTCTGGGTGGTCTTGTTGGCATGGTAGAAGCCATGATATTTTCTGGATTCTCGCTTGCTCAAGCCGGCGCCCTTGAATTGACATTTTCGGTATTGGTCGGGATTGTTGCCGGTGTGATCGGCTGCATGATTCGCCGCAAGGGGGCGACGGTATAGACACCCGTTTTGGCAAAGAGCCGAACGGATTGTTTTCGCGGGAAGGTGAGTGCGACAGAGCGGCAGGTCAGGACCGTCGTTTGGTGTCGGCTTGATCGTATCCGGGTGCGATAACGAGATTTTCAACGCCATAGAGTGCTGGCCTGTTTTGTAGCCAGAGGTGGTATTCCGGTCCTCTCAGGGCATGGTCTTCCGTGCAGTCCACATTCCACCGTCGAAGCGCATAGCCGGCAACTGCAGCCCTTATCTTGACATTCAACACGCCGTTTTTCATCGCATAGTCGGTTTCAATTGTTTCGGGATGCTTGAGATTTGGGTGAGGCACAAGTTCCAGTTCCAGAATTCGATTCCACTGAATATCCGATTCACGGGTTTCATGTTCATCAATCGGGCTGTCGATGATCACCGGGCTGGAAATGCGGGTGACAACGAAGTCGGAAAATCTGGACTGTTTTCGGTCATAGCCCCGAATATGCCAGCGTAGTCCGTTGTCAACCAGTGCAAATGGAACAATTTCACGGGTAGTCCTGCCGCTACTAAGAGAGCGATAATCAACCTTGATCACCTTGCCCTGATGTATGGCGCGGGTCAGAACCGACAGCGTTGAGAGCGATGGCCTGTTCATCTGTATGGGTGTTTCGCACGAAATCAATGCACGGTTTGCCCCGGCAAAGTCGTCCCCGAATCCATAGGCAAGTGCTGCCAGGACCTGGTTAGGCGAAGCACCGTATAGAGGCGAGAAGAGGTCTGAACGCTCATAAGTCTTGGCCTTGGTATCGTACCTTAGATTGGTTGGAGCCAGTTCCCTGTACAAGGCTATATCCCTGGTTGCCGCCGCCCCCTTGATGCCAAACCGGGTTACCAGGTTGTTGCGGCTAACGGTTCCCAGAAAGCAGATTCTGAAATCGATATAGGCGAGGCGTTCCTTCTGTGCCTGTGCAATGGCTTTAACTCGAGTGGTCGGAAGTTGATACCCGATTTCTATCCCGTGTTCTTGATCATGGGAAATCATGATAATAATTTATATAAAAAACAGAAAATACTAATTGACATAATCAAATTGACTACTATAATGCTGAAGAATGCCTTGCGGCAGTTGCCGATAGAAAAGAAACTTGCAGCAAGGCACGGACCATAGGAAGGTTGGAAGGTTTTTTGATTTTTACAAACAGGATTATACATAACAAAGGCTCCGCCCTCTTGTTCAATGGAGGGGTTGCCTTCACTGGAAGGGGCAACGATGGATAAGAAGCAATTATGGTTCACTCTCTGGGATGCAGGACGTGGGACATCCATTTGGATCAGGACACCCAATGGAAAGGATCACTGGATTGACCTTGGGCGATCCGCCACATTTTCGCCAATCAAATGCTTTTCAAGACTCGGCTTGAATCGTTCGATTGATTTTTTAATCGTAAGCTATCCTGACTGGAGCCATCTCCGGGACTTGCCATCGATCAAGAAAAACTACATGGAAATTCGTTCGCTAGCTCGAAGCCTTACGATGCCCGGGAGCGGTGCGTATGCAAAACGACTGTCAAGACACTGGCGTGAATATAAAAATCTGGCTGAAAACTTTTCATCGTCCTGTTTCGCTGATGAGGCTGATACCCACCTGTCCCAGAATGGAGGAGCAATCTATGAGTTATATGGTCTTCCTCATGGAACCCGAGCAAGGAATCCCCAGCTGTCCGGAACACCTGTTATCAGCAAACTGAACACTTCTCTGGTCGTGATGATATTGTACGCGGGCGTACTGTTTGTCTGCCCGGGAGACATTGAGCCGTTAGGATGGCGTGAACTGTGGTATCGCAACTCAGCTTCAATGAAACGCCTCATTGACCATTCGCACGCGAGATTTCTGGTTGCACCGCGCCGTGGACACAAACATGCCTACTGCGAGGAAATGATGCAGGCAATCACCCCCCATGCTGTATTTGTCAATAGTGTTTGGGGCCATTCAACCATTCATTCTGGTTATCGAAGCGACCCCCTTGGCGTTGTTTATGTGGAGTCCGAATACAGACGCTGCTTTACTCCCAGCCGTAAAGGGTATGTACAAGTCATTGTCCAGCCAAGCGGGGAGTACTGTGTTCGTCAGTGTCATTCATGATGAGCGGTTCAGAAACGGCGTCAAAAGCTATCGTACTAAAGGCAGAGGGTATCGTCTTGCACATTATCGAATTGCAATCAACCCTCATCGAATTTCTTCCTAACATGGTCCTTGCCTTACTTGTTCATGTGCAGCAGGACCGAATCAAATCTTCATACAAGGAAAAACAACCATGAAAAACGAACCCCTTCACTTCACTCTTTGGGATGTGGGGCACGGAATATCCATCTGGACAAGAACTCCGAATGGACAAGACCACTGGATTGATCTTGGGCGCACGTCCGAATTTTCACCTAGCAAATACGTCGGAAAAAATTATTCAACAGGTCGAATAAAACTCCTGATTATCAGCAGGGAAGACAAAATGCATCTCGAAGACTTGCCATCATTCAGGGATTATTTCCTGATGCCGGACATCCTTT